>NZ_JBHVYI010000029.1:0-83658 GCF_042880975.1 Streptomyces sp. NPDC058289 | reverse complement strand
GTGTTCCACTGGTTCGTGATCTGGTACTCGACCTTGCAGCCCGCGGCGGCGGCGCCGGCGGAGGTGCCGAACACGGTGGCGGTCGCGCCGGCGGCCGTGACGAGACTGAGGGCCGCCAACAGGGCGGTGCGGGGGATCGTGCGGCTCATTTCGGGGGTGCCTTTCAGTTCAGGGCGCGCAGGCGGTTGCGGAGCCCGGTGCCGAATGCGGTGGGGGTGATCGGGCTGGGCCGGAGGGGTGCTTCCAGGTGTTGCAGGTCCAGCGGGGGGACGAGGGGGTGCGGGCGTCCGGCCACACCGTGGCGCGATCGGCGATCGGCGATCGGCCGTCCATAGGCGTTCTCGCCGATCTCACCCGCGGCCGGGTGGGACCGGGCTGTGGCCGGGGGCGAGGATTGTGCCTCGACACGCCCTCCAAGCAGGCATGTTGAGGGCGTGGAGGGTCAGGCCGTGGCCGGATGGCCCGTCGGGCAGGTGGGTGAGCCGCCGGCTCAGGCCGTTGTAGGCAATGCCGCGGACCGGTGGGGATTGCGGACGCCGGTCACGTGAAGTGCGTTCACCAGGTTCTGTGTGCATGCGACCTTCTGGTCGTTGCCCGGCAGGTGACGCCGTCGCGCAAGGTCAGTGCTGCTCCGCCGAGCAGCACTGACAGACGCGGGGCCGTCACATGAGCGAGCCCTCGCAGCAAGGTCGCGCTGTGACGGCACGCCAACCGTGGAAGCGCTCCCACTTGCTTGGGCCAGACCGTAGCGCCAACTGCCGCCAAGCAAAAGAGGGGTTGAGTAAATTCCTCACGCAACTCTTTCGACTCTTCACGCGTCTTGACGGCACCTCGCCACCTCTGCACAGTGGGAGCGCTCCCATTGGTTCAGAGCTTGTGTGCAGTCGTTCTTCCCATCCCCGTCTCCCCGAGCCGCGAGGAGAACCATCCGCATGTCGGCACATCCCCCACCCAGACCACGCGTCCGACGCAGCAGGCTACTGACCGCGTCGGCCACGGCCCTCTCCCTCTCCCTCCCCCTCGGCCTCACGGCCGTCGGCGCCACCACCGCCGCGGCCGCCGCGGTGCAGTGCAGCGTCGACTACAAGACCAACGACTGGGGCTCGGGCTTCACCGCCGAGCTCACCCTCACCAACCGGTCCACCACCGCGCTCGACGGGTGGACGCTGACCTACGACCACACGGGCAACCAGCAGCTCACCAACGGCTGGAACGGCACCTGGACCCAGACCGGCAAGACCGTCCGGGTCGCGGCCCCGGACTGGAACAAGACCATCGCCGCGGGCGCGGCCGCCACGACCGGCGCCCAGTTCGGCTACAGCGGGACCAACGCCCCGCCCACCACCTTCGCCGTCAACGGCACCCCGTGCACCGGAGCCCACCAGCCCCCGGTCGCCGTCCTGACCAGCCCCACCGCGGGCGCGGTCTACACGGTGGGGACCGCTGTCCCGCTCGCCGCCACCGCCGCCGCGGCCGACGGCGCCACCGTGGGCAAGGTGGAGTTCTACAGCGACACCACGCTCCTGGGGACGGACACCACGGCGCCCTTCACCTTCACCGCCGCCGGCCTCGCAGCCGGTTCCCACTCCCTCTACGCCAAGGCCTACGACAGCCTCGGAGCCTCAGCGGAGTCGGCGCCCGTCGGCATCACCGTCGCCGCCGGCCCCGCGCTCGTAGCCACCCCCGCGCAGCTCTCCGTACGCCGCGGGGAGACGGCAACCTTCGACCTGAAGCTGTCCAAGCAGCCGGCCGCGAACGTCACGGCGGGCGTGGCCCGCACCTCGGGCAACACCGACCTCACCGCGACGCCCGCCGAGCTCACCTTCACCCCGGCGAACTGGAACACCGCCCAAAAGGTGACCGTCGCCGCCGGCACCACCGGCAGCGGCTCCGCCGTGTTCACGGTGACCGCCCCCGGCCATGCCAAAACCGAGGTGACGGTCGCCCAGTTGGCCGCCGACTCCACGTACGACGCCCGCTTCCTCGACCTCCACGGGAAGATCACCAACCCGGCCAACGGCTACTTCTCGCCCGAGGGCATCCCGTACCACTCCGTCGAGACGCTGATCGTCGAGGCCCCGGACCACGGGCACGAGACGACCTCGGAGGCCTACAGCTACCTGATCTGGCTGCAGGCGATGTACGGGAAGATCACCGGGGACTGGACCAAGTTCAACGGCGCGTGGGAGGTCATGGAGAAGTTCATGATCCCCACCCACGCCGACCAGCCGACGACCGGCTCCTACAACGCCTCCAAGCCCGCCACGTACGCCCCCGAGCACGACCTCCCCTCGCAGTACCCGGCCAAGCTCGACGGGACGGTCACCTCCGGTGTCGACCCGATCGCCGGCGAGCTGAAGAGCACGTACGGCACGGACGACATCTACGGCATGCACTGGCTCCAGGACGTCGACAACGTCTACGGCTTCGGCAACGAGCCCGGAAAGTGCTCCGCCGGACCGACCGCGACCGGACCCTCGTACATCAACACCTTCCAGCGGGGACCCGAGGAATCCGTCTGGGAGACCGTTCCGCACCCCACCTGCGACAAGTTCGCCTACGGCGGCAGGAACGGTTACCTCGACCTCTTCACCGGGGACGCCTCCTACGCCAAGCAGTGGAAGTTCACCAACGCCCCGGACGCCGACGCGCGCGCCATCCAGGCCGCCTACTGGGCGGACATCTGGGCCAAGCAGCAGGGGAAGGAGTCCCAGGTCACCGGGACCGTCTCCAAGGCGGCCAAGATGGGCGACTACCTGCGGTACTCCATGTTCGACAAGTACTTCAAGAAGGCCGGGAACTGTGTCGGCCCGACCGTCTGCCCCGCCGGCACCGGCAAGGACAGCGCGCACTACCTGATGTCCTGGTACTACGCCTGGGGCGGAGCCACCGACACCTCGGCCGCCTGGTCCTGGCGGATCGGCTCCAGCCACGCCCACGGCGGCTACCAGAACCCCCTCGCCGCCTACGCGCTCAGCGAGTACGCCCCGCTGAAGCCCAAGTCGGCGACCGGCTCGGCGGACTGGGCGACCAGCCTCGACCGGCAGCTGGAGTTCTACCGATGGCTCCAGTCCGACGAAGGCGCCATCGCGGGCGGTGCGACCAACAGCTGGCAGGGGCGCTATGCGCAGCCCCCGGCCGGGACCCCCACCTTCCACGGGCTCTTCTACGACGAGAAGCCCGTCTACCAGGACCCGGCGTCCAACCAGTGGTTCGGTTTCCAGGCCTGGTCGATGGAGCGGGTCGCCGAGCTCTACCAGCAGACGGGTGACGCCGCCGCCAAGACCGTGCTCGACAAGTGGGTCGGCTGGGCCCTGTCGAAGACCACCATCAACCCCGACGGCACCTACCGCATCCCCTCCACCCTCAAGTGGTCGGGCGCTCCCGACACCTGGAACGCGACCGCTCCCGGCGCCAACGCGGGCCTGCACGTCACCGTCGCCGACTACACCGACGACGTGGGCGTGGCCGCCGCCTACGCCAAGACCCTCACCTACTACGCCGCGAAGTCCGGCAACGCCGAGGCCAAGCGGGTCGCCAAGGCCCTGCTCGACGGCATGTGGGCCCACCACCAGGACCCGCTGGGCGTCGCCGTCCAGGAGACGCGGACCGACTACAGCCGCTTCGCCAACCCGGTGTACGTGCCCAGCGCGTGGACGGGCACGATGCCGAACGGCGACGCGGTGAACTCCTCGTCCACCTTCGCCTCGATCCGCACCTTCTACCAGGACGACCCGGCCTGGCCGAAGATCGAGGCCTACCTCGCGGGCGGCGCCGCGCCCGCCTTCACGTACCACCGGTTCTGGGCCCAGGCGGACATCGCGCTGGCCATGGGCTCGTACGCGGAGCTGCTCGAATAACAGCCCGCCCCGCCTGAAGAACAGCTCCGCGTACGACGAGGCCGGGCAGCCCGAGAGGACCTGCCCGGCCTCAACACGTCCACCCGTCACGTCTCTTCGCCTTGTGGGAGCACTCCCCCCATCACCGTCTCTCGAAGAGGATCCGCATGCGACCTTCACCGCACCATGCCCGCAGCGCGCTGGGCCTGCTGGGCGCGCTGCTCACCGTGTTCGTCTCGTTGGCCGCGCTCCTCACCGCCGCATCGGCGGCTCAGGCCGACACCACGATCTGCGAAACGTTCGGGTCGGCGGCGATCCAGGGCCGCTACATCGTCCAGAACAACCGTTGGGGCACCAACGACAGCCAGTGCATCGCCGTCACCGACTCGGGGTTCAGGATCACCCGGGCCGATGGTTCGGTTCCCACGAACGGCGCCCCGAAGTCCTACCCGTCCGTGTACAACGGCTGTCACTACACCAACTGCTCGCCCGGCACCAACCTCCCGGCCCGGCTCGGCAGCGTCTCCAGCGCTCCCACCAGTATCTCGTACAGCTATGTCACCGACGGCGCGTACGACGCCGCGTACGACATCTGGCTCGACCCCACGCCCCGCACCGACGGTGTGAGCCGCACCGAGATCATGGTGTGGTTCCACAAGGTCGGCCCGGTACAGCCCGTGGGCTCCCCGGTCGGCTCCGCCACCGTGGCAGGCCGCCAGTGGGAGGTGTGGTCGGGCAACAACGGCTCCAACGACGTGCTGTCGTTCGTCGCGCCGTCGGCGATCAGCAGTTGGAACTTCGACGTCATGGACTTCGTCCGGCAGGCCGTCTCCAGGGGACTGGCGCAGAACAGCTGGTACCTGACGAGCGTTCAGGCGGGATTCGAGCCTTGGCAGAACGGCACCGGCCTCGCCGTGACCTCGTTCTCCTCGACGGTCAACACGGGCTCCTCGGGTGACCCGGGCGGCCCCGGAGGCTCCACGGCCTGCAAGGTGGCGTACGCGCCGAACGTCTGGCAGGGCGGTTTCACCACCGACGTCACCGTCACCAACACCGGCTCCTCCCCGGTGAGCAACTGGAAGCTCGCGTTCACCCTGCCCTCAGGGCAGCAGGTCACCAACGCCTGGAACGCGAACGTTTCCCCGTCGTCGGGAGCCGTCACGGCCGGCAACGTCGGCTACAACGCGGAGATCGCCGCCGGCGGCCAGGCGTCCTTCGGATTCCAGGGAACCTTCAGTGGCAGCTTCGCCAAGCCCTCCGGTTTCAGCCTGAACGGGAGCGCCTGCACCATCGCGTGACACGCGCCCACCCCGTCCGGGGCCCGCCCGTTTCTCCATGTCCACGGGCGGGCCCCGGACACCGTGTCAGATGCGGTGCATCGCTCGCCAGGCGCGCTTGACGGTCAAAGTCCCAGTGCCAGCCGGTAGTACGCCTGGTTCCAGCGGAGATCGCGCCGGAACTGCTTCGGGGTGGTGGCCCCGTCGATGAGGGCGAGCTCCAGGCGGAGCATTTCCGCCAGGTCGTCGAGGTGGTCGGAGGTCAGGGCGGTGCTGAGGACGGTGTGGTGCGGTCCTCCGGCCGTCAGCCAGGATTCGGTCGAGGTCCGCAGGTCGGGGCGGGGCCGCCAAACCGCGCGGGCGACGGGCAGTGCGGGCAGCGGGTGAGGGGGTGCCACCACGTCGATGTCATTGGCGATCAGGCGGAAGCGGTCGCCGAGGTCGGCGAGCCCGACCACCACGGCCGGGCCGGGTGCCGCGTCGAACACCAGCCGCACCGGGTCCTCCCGCCCGCCGATGCCGAGGGGGTGGATCTCGCAGCTGGGCCTGGAGGTGGCGATGGTGGGGCAGACTTCCAGCATGTGCGCGCCGAGGATGAGCTCGTTGCCGGGTGTCAGGTCGTAGGTGTAGTCCTCCATGAAGGAAGTGCCGCCCGGGAGGCCGGCGGCAGCCACCTTGAGGGCGCGCAGCAGGACGGCGGTCTTCCAGTCGCCCTCTCCTCCGAAGCCGTACCCCTGGGCCATGAGCCGCTGGACCGCGAGGCCGGGCAGCTGGCGCAGTCCGCCCAGGTCCTCGAAGTTGGTGGTGAAGGCCCCGAAGCCGCCCGTGTGGAGGAAGGTGCGCAGGCCGGCTTCGATGCGGGCCGCGTAACGCAGCGCGTCGTGCCGTGCGCCGCCCGGTCGCAGTTCCGGCGCCAGGTCGTACAGGTCGGCGTACTCCTCGACGAGGGAAGCCACGTCGGTCTCGTCCGCGCTGTCGACGACCTTCACCAGGTCGTTGACGCCGTAGGTGTTGACGGAGACGCCCAAGCGCAGCTGGGCCTCGACCTTGTCGCCCTCGGTGACGGCCACGTCGCGCATATTGTCGCCGAAGCGGGCGACCTTGAGGGTGGCCAGTTCGGATCGTGCGGCGGCCGCCCGCGCCCAGATCGCGACGCGTGCGCTCGTCTCGGGATCGGTGACGTGGCCGGCCACCGTTTTGCGGGGTACGCCCAGACGGGTCTGGATGTGCCCGAACTCGCGGTCTCCGTGGGCGGCTTGGTTGAGGTTCATGAAGTCCATGTCGATGGTGCCCCAGGGCAGGGCCACGTTCGACTGGGTGTGGAGGTGCAGCAACGGCTTGCGCAGCGCGTCCAGTCCGGCGATCCACATCTTGGCCGGCGAGAAGGTGTGCATCCAGGCGATCAGCCCGATGCACCGGTCGTCGGCGTTCGCGTCGAGGCACACCCGGCGGATGGCGTCGGCGTCGGTCAGTACCGGCTTCCACACCACGCGCGCGGGAATGCCGGAGGCATCGGCCAGCGCGTGGGCAATCTGCAGCGACTGTTCGGCGACCTGCTTCAGCGTCTCCTCCCCGTACAGGCCTTGGCTGCCGGTGAGGAACCAGATCTCCTGGGCGGGGGATGTTGGGCTGGGCACATGGACTCCTGAAGGTGACGTCCCGCAACGGTGGTGAGGGCGGCGGGCGGGTGGAAATGCGGGAACGGACAACGGGGCGGGGGTCAGCCCGCGGTGTGGGTCGTGTCGCGGATGTGCCTGAGGCGGTGCAGCAGGCCACCCGTGGCGAAGTGGTCGTGCAGGAGCCGGTATTCGGCGAAGAGGGCGTCGTACGCCTCGGCCCGGGTGGCGTTGGGCAGGTAGACGGCCGGCAGCCGGCGGCCCATGGCGGCGGTGGCCGTCCGTACGTCGCCGTGCGCGCCGGCGGCTACGGCGGCGTGGATGGCCGACCCGAGGGCGGGGCCCTGGTCGGACGCGGCCAGGGAGACGGGGCGGCGCAGCACGTCGGAGTAGATCTGCATCAGCAGTTCGTTCTTGGCCAGTCCGCCGGCGACGATGAACTCGTGGACCGGTACGCCGCCTGCTTCCAGGGCCTCCACGATGACGCGGGTGCCGAACGCGGTGGCTTCGAGCAGTGCGCGGTAGACGTCCTCGGGGCGGGTCGCGAGGGTGAGACCCACGATGACTCCGGAGAGGTGGTGGTCGACGAGGACCGAACGGTTGCCGTTGAGCCAGTCGAGGGCGACCAGTCCGTGTCCGCCGACCGGCTGGCCGGCGGCCTTCCGGGTCAGCAGGGTGTGCAGGTCCTCGCCGCGCTCGGCGGACTCGGCGAGGTAGTCCGACGGGACGCCTTGGTCCAGCACCCAGGCGAAGATGTCGCCGACCGCACTCTGGCCGGCCTCGTAGCCGTAGGTTCCCTCGACGATCCCGCCGGCCACGACACCGCAGATGCCGGGGACGTCGGCGAGGACGGGGGCGTTCACGACGTGGCAGGTGGAGGTCCCCATGATGGCGAGCAGTTGTCCGTCCTCGACGGCCTGGGCCGCCGCCGCGGTGACATGGGCGTCGACGTTGCCCGCGGCCACGGCGATGCCGGGCCGCAGCCCTGTCCACGCTGCCGCCTCCGTACTGAGCGAGCCCACTCGTGAGCCCAGCGCGGAGAGGGGGAATTCGAGGCGGGTGCGTGCGAAGTCGGCGAACCGGGGGTTCAGCGCGGCCAGGTACTCCTCGCTCGGGTAGGCGCCGTCCTGGTGGATGCCCTTGTATCCGGCGGTGCAGGCGTTGCGGGACTCGGTTCCGGTGAGCTGCCACACGATCCAGTCGGCGGCCTCGATCCACCGCGCGCAGCTTTCGTAGACGAGCGGGTCTTCTTCCAGGACCTGGAGCGCCTTCGCGAACTGCCACTCGGCGGAGATCCGGCCGCCGTAGCGGGCGATCCACTTCTCCCCGCGGGCGTGGGCGAGTTCGTTGATGCGGTCGGCATGGGACTGGGCGGCGTGGTGCTTCCACAGCTTGGGCCACGCGTGGGGCCGTCCGGCGAGCTCGGTCTCGGCGAGGGGAGTCCCGTCGGCCAGCGTGGGCAGGACGGTACAGGCGGTGAAGTCGGTGGCGATGCCGATCACCGCGGCGGGATCGATCCCGGCCGCCGCCAGGGCCTGGGGGACGGCGCGACGCAGTACGTCCCGCCAGTCCTGGGGGTGTTGCAGGGCCCAGTCCGGAGGCAGCGGCGCACCGCCTTGCGGCAGGTATCGGTCGATGACGCCGTGCCGGTAGGGGTGGACCGCCGCGGCCAGCTCCTGACCGTCGCGAACCCGCACCACCACGGCGCGGCCCGACAGGGTGCCGAAGTCGACACCGACCGTGTACTGCTCCGATTCCTCGGAAGGAGGGGCGGGCGCGGGGAGATGCGGTGACGTCAACAGAGTGCCTTTCGAAGGAGCCGTGGGCGGCACGCGGCGCGGCCCGGCAGCCGGAGATGCCGTCCCGACCATCCTGGCGGTCGGCGGAGGATCCGATGAGCTTGCAGTGTGAGCGCTAACAATGTCGATAGGCAAGGGGTCTGCGTGGATCATGCGGGAGGCCCTCATGGTGCGGCGGCCTTCGTATACGGGGCCTCGGCTCGATATGCCTTTGGTTCGAGGCGGGTTGAGGTCTCCGATTCGGGTAGGCGGGGTCGATGGTCGCGCGAACGGATGGAATCCGCGTTGTTGTCGCACGCGACGCGGTAACGGACAGGTAACGCGCGCAAAGGGGTTGAGAACCCGGCTTGTTAGCGCTCACAATGCGACGGCGCCCCCTCAAGGGCATCCCGCTCCTGTCGCACAGCCACCGCCACCGCCACCGCCCCGGCCCCGCCACGCACATGAACACGGGTGCAGCCCGGCACCGGCCGTGCGGAGCCTCATCCGTAGCCCCCGAAAGGACACCCGTCATGGCTCGCAGAGCAGCCCTCGTCCTCACCGTCGCCCTTCTCGCCTCCTCGGCGCTGACCGCCTGCTCGACCGAGGGTCCCGCCTCCGCCCCGGCCTCCGGGGCCAAGACGGGCTCCGGCGGCACGATCACCATGGGCTTCGCCCAGGTCGGCGCCGAGAGCGGTTGGCGTACCGCCAACACCAAGTCCGTCCAGGAGGCGGCGAAGAAGGCCGGGATCGAACTCAAGTTCTCCGACGCGCAGCAGAAGCAGGAGAACCAGATCAAGGCGATCCGCACCTTCATCCAGCAGAAGGTCGATGTGATCGCCTTCTCGCCGGTCGTGGAGTCCGGCTGGGACACGGTGCTCAAGGAGGCCAAGGACGCGGGCATCCCGGTCATCCTCACCGACCGGGCCGTGGACACCAAGGACACCTCCCTCTACAAGACCTTCCTGGGCTCGGACTTCGTCAAGGAGGGCAAGTCCGCGGGCGAGTGGCTGACCGGCGCGTACGCGAACGAACAGGGCCCGGTCAACATCGTCGAGCTCCAGGGCACCACGGGCTCAGCACCCGCCAACGACCGCAAGGCCGGCTTCGCCGATGCCATCCGTGCCGACGGCAAGTTCAAGATCGTCGCCTCACAGACGGGCGACTTCACCCGCGCCAAGGGCAAGGAGGTCATGCAGGCGTTCCTGAAGTCCCAGAAGGACATCGACGTCCTCTACGCCCACAACGACGACATGGCCCTCGGCGCCATCCAGGCCATCGAGGAGTCCGGCAAGAAGCCCGGTACGGACATCAAGGTGATCTCGGTGGACGGAATCAAGGATGCCTTCGTCGCCATGACCGAGGGCAAGATCAACGTCGTGGTGGAGTGCAACCCGATGCTCGGCGACCAGCTGATGGAGCTGGCCAAGAAGGTCGTGGCGGGGGAGAGCGTGCCGACCCGGGTCGAGACCCAGGAGGGCGTCTTCCCGCAGGACAAGGCCGCGGCCGCCCTGCCGTCCCGGAACTACTGACGCGGCAGGTTTGGTGCCGGAGGAGGCCCGGCTCCGGTGCCTCCTTCACCCTCCGGAGCCCGCTCCACCACCCCACACATGAGAGGAGGGCGGATGACGCATCCGTCCACCCCGCCGGCCACGGGCGCCGGCGGCCCGCGGCCGGTCCTGGAAGCCCACGACATCCGCAAGCGGTTCCCGGGCGTGCTCGCCCTCGACGGAGTCGCCCTGCGGCTCTTCCCCGGTGAGGTGCACGCCCTGATGGGCGAGAACGGCGCCGGGAAGTCCACCTTGATCAAGGTGCTCACCGGTGTCCACCCCGCCGACGGCGGTGCCATCCTCGTGGACGGCCGGCCCCACGCGTTCACGGACCCCCTCCAGGCGCAGCAGGCCGGAATCAGCACCGTCTACCAGGAGGTGAACCTCTGCCCGAACATCTCGGTCGCCGAGAACATCCTCATCGGGCGCGAACCGCGCCGGTTCGGTCTCATCCACTGGTCCGCGATGCGGCAGCGGGCGGCAGAGCTGCTGACGGAACTCGACCTCGATCTGGACGTCACCAGTCTGCTCGATTCGCACTCCCTGGCGGTGCAGCAACTGGTCGCCATCGTCCGGGCGGTGGACGTCTCGGCGAAGGTGCTCGTACTGGACGAACCCACCTCCAGCCTGGATCGCGAGGAGGTCGCCCAGCTCTTCACCCTGGTGCGGCGCCTGCGGGACCGCGGTGTGGCCATCCTGTTCGTCACGCACTTCCTCGACCAGGTATTCGACCTCTGCGACCGCGTCACCATCCTGCGCAACGGCCGGCTGGAAGGCGAGTACCCGATCGGGGAACTCACGCCGGTGACGCTGGTACAGCGCATGATCGGCGGAGAACTGGCCACCCTCGACCAGCTGTCCGGCCGTGCCCACGAGGAAGCGGCCGAACGGGCGGCCGGCGAGCCGTTCCTCCAGGCCCGACAGCTGACCCGTACGGGCTCGATCGAACCGTACGACCTTGACATCCATCCCGGCGAGGTCATCGGACTGGCCGGCCTCCTGGGCTCGGGCCGCACCGAGGTGGCGCGCCTCCTGTTCGGCGCGGACAGCGCGGACGCCGGAGAAGTGAGCATCGAGGGCGAGGAGGTGGTCCTGCGCAGCCCCCGCCACGCCATCGCCCGGGGCATCGCGTTCTGTTCCGAGAACCGCAAGTCCGAGGGACTGGTGGGCGAGCTCACGGTCCGCGAGAACATCGTCCTCGCCCTGCAGGCCGCCCGCGGCTGGACCAGGCCGCTGGCCCGTGCGAAGCAGGACGAACTGGCGCGGCACTGGACAGAGGCCCTGGACATCCGCCCCGCCGACCCCGAAGCGCAGGTGCGCCACCTCAGCGGAGGCAACCAGCAGAAGGTCCTCCTCGCCCGCTGGCTGCTGACCGCACCCCGGCTCCTGATCCTCGACGAACCGACCCGGGGCATCGACATCGGGGCCAAGGCGGAGATCCAGAAACTCGTGGCCCGCCTGGCGGGCGAAGGTACCGCCGTGTTGTTCATCTCGGCGGAACTCGAAGAGGTCCTGCGCCTGAGCCACCGCATCGCCGTGCTCCGCGACCACCGCATGGTGGCCACCCTCGCGAACGACGACACCGTCACGCCCGAACGCCTCCTCACCACCATCGCCACCGGAACGGACTCATGACCACCCAGCCCGCCAAGTCCGAGGCGGCCGCCGCGATCGGGAGACGGCTGGCCGGCCACCGCCTGCTGTGGCCCGCGCTCATCCTGCTCGCCCTGCTCCTCGGCAACCTCGCGTTCCACCACGACTTCTTGTCCGTACGCGTACGCGACGGCCATCTCTACGGCAGCCTCATCGACATCCTCCAGTTCGGTGCGCCACTCATCCTGGTGGCGCTCGGCATGACCCTGGTCATCGCCACCCGCGGGATCGACCTCTCGGTGGGTTCCACCGTCGCCATCGCCGGCGCCCTCGCCTGCGGGCACATCTCCACCGCCGCGCATCCCGGCAGCGTCGCCACTCTGCTCACGGCCGTCGCCCTCGCGCTCGGCGTCGCCCTCGTGCTGGGCCTGGCCAACGGCTTCCTGGTGTCCGGGCTGGGGGTGCAGCCCATCGTGGCCACCTTGATCCTCATGGTCGCGGGCCGCGGCGTCGCCCAGCTGATCACGGACGGCCAGATCGTCACGGTGACCAGCGCCCCCTACAAAATGATCGGCGGGGGCTACTGGCTGACCTTCCCGTTCGCCGTCCTCCTGGCGGCCGCCCTCGTCGCGCTCACCGCCCTCGTCACCCGCCGCAGCGCACTCGGCATGCTGATCGAGTCCGTCGGCGGCAACCCCGCAGCCAGCCGCCTGGTCGGCATCCGCGCCGGCGGCCTACTCGCCCTGGTCTACGTCTTCAGCGCCCTGTGTGCCGCCGTCGCCGGACTGATGATCAGCTCCAACGT
The DNA here is from genome assembly GCF_042880975.1 of Streptomyces sp. NPDC058289. Classification (NCBI taxonomy): domain Bacteria; kingdom Bacillati; phylum Actinomycetota; class Actinomycetes; order Kitasatosporales; family Streptomycetaceae; genus Streptomyces; species Streptomyces sp. NPDC058289. The sequence goes on along the minus strand of NZ_JBHVYI010000029.1, from coordinate 71,200 downwards.
CTCCAGCGCCGACGGCAACAACGCCGGCCTGTGGATCGAGCTCGACGCGATCCTCGCCGTCGTCGTCGGCGGCACCGCACTGACCGGAGGACGCTTCTCCCTCGGCGGCACCGTCCTGGGCGCCCTGATCATCCAGACCCTGTCGACCACCGTCTACACCCTCGGCGTCCCACCCGAGACCACCCTCGTCTTCAAGGCCTTCGTCGTCATCGTCGTCTGCCTCGTGCAGGCCCCGGTCTTCCGGGCCAAGGTCCTGCGCCGCCGCAGGACGACCACTCCCCGATCCCACACCACGGCGGGCGCCGGCCCGCTGCAGCAGGAGGTACGCGCATGAGTACCGGCATCGCGAGCGCCGCCGCGCACCTCACCCGCCCCTTCGCGACCGTGTCCCCGCGCACCCGCACCCGTATCCCACTGATCGTCACGGCCGTCCTGCTGGCCGTCATGTTCAGCGTCGGATCGGTGCGCTACGAGGGCTTCCTCTCGGCGCAAGTCGTACTGAACCTGCTGATCGACAACGGATTCCTCCTGGTCGTCGCGGTCGGGGCGACCTTCGTCATCCTCACCGGCGGCATCGATCTGTCCGTCGGCTCCATGGTGGCCCTGTCGACCATGCTCACCGCCTGGCTGGTCGAGTCGCACGGCTGGCCCCTGGCCACCGTCATCCCCCTGGTCCTGCTCGTCGGCGCCGGGAGCGGGACGCTCATGGGCTGGATCATCCACACCTTCGAGATCCAGCCGTTCATCGTCACCCTGGCCGGCATGTTCCTCGCCCGCGGGCTCTGCTACACGATCAGCACCGAATCCATCACGATCAGCGACCCGACGACGGCGGGAATCGCGCAGACCCGGCTGTACGGCCCGGGAGGACTGTTCGTCTCGATCCCGGTGGTCATCGCCCTGGCCGTGCTGGTGATCGCCTTCATCGTCCTGCACCACACGCGCTTCGGCCGCAACGTGTACGCGCTGGGCGGCAACGAGTCCTCCGCTCGGCTGATGGGTCTTCCGACGGGCTCCACCAAGATCGCCGCATACGCCGTCAGCGGCCTGTGCTCCGCACTCGGCGGCCTGCTGCTGACCTTCTACATGCTCTCCGGCTACGCCCTCCACGCCATGGGCATGGAACTCGACGCGATCGCAGCCACCGTGATCGGCGGCACGCTGCTGACCGGAGGCTCCGGCTTCGTCCTGGGCACCGCCCTCGGCGTGCTCGTCCTCGGCACGATCCAGACGGTGGTCAACTTCCAGGGCACGCTCAGCTCCTGGTGGACCCGGATCGTCATCGGTGCCCTGCTGCTCGTGTTCATCGTGCTGCAACGCCTGATGAGCGGCCGCCGCCCCGCCGCCGACTGACTCCGCCGCCGACTGACTCCGGCTCCGCAGCCCACCCGCCCGTGCCACCGCGTTCGCGTGCCGCGATCACAGCTCGGTCCCGGCGCGCATCCGGTGGACCGACTTCCAGGGAATGCCGTCATGGAACACGCATACGAATCTGTCGACCAGGCCGCCGAGCCCAGGCAGACGGCCGCCTGTCCGCGGACGGCCCGCCCCCTGCGTCTGGACGATGGCGGAACGGGGGAGAGGTGGCGGTTCGGCTTCCCCGGCAGGGCCCGTGCCGAGGTCCACACGCGCGGCGCCCGGCTCCGTTCACTGATCCTGCCGGACCGCTGGGGCCACACCGCTGACGTGGTACTCGCGCCCCGCGACCCCGCCGCCTGCGAGGGGTCCGCACGCTACTTCGGTGCGACGGTGGGCCGTTACGCCAACCGCATCGCACGCGGTGGGCTCGTAGTCGACGGCGTCACCCACCGGCTCGCCACCCAGGAGACCGGGCACACATTGCACGGTGGTCCCGACGGGTTCGACCAGCGCCTGTGGCGTTGCGAACCCTTCCACTCGGCGCACCGCACCGGTGTCCGGCTGTTCCTGCACAGCCCCGACGGCGACCACGGATTCCCCGGTGCCCTGAACGTGCGCCTCACCTACACGCTGGACCGCGACGACAACCTGACGATGTCGTACCAGGCGGTCGCCGACGCCCCGACGATCGTCAACCTCACCAACCACGCCTACTGGAACCTCGAAGGGGAGGGGCGCGGCAACGTCCTGGCCCACCACCTCCAGGTCGCGGCCCCCCTCTACACCCCCGTCGACGCCGAGTTGATCCCCGACGGCTCCCACCGCCCGGTCAGCAACACCCCGTTCGACCTCCGCCGGCCCCGGCGGCTCTCCGACGCCTTGACCCATACGGATGCGCAACTGGCCCTCGCAGGCGGAGGCTTCGATCACAACTGGGTCCTCGGCGACGCCCGGCGAGACAGTCCTCGTAAGGCCGCTGTGCTGTACGCCCCCGCATCCGGCCGCCGCATGGAGGTGCGCACCACGGAACCGGGCATCCAGGTCTACACCGCGCAAGGCCTGACCGGTGACATCACGGGCAAGGCAGGCAGGCCGTACCACGCCTACGCGGGGATCGCGCTGGAGACCCAGCACTTCCCGGACTCCCCGAACCGCCCCGACTACCCGACGGTCGTCCTGCGCCCGGGCGAGCTGTACCGGTCGACCACGATCCACAGTTTCACCACGGTCGCCGCCTGAGAGGGGCGGCGGCGACCGTAGTCGCTGTCCGGTGCCGGGGGGCACCGGACAGCGGCTTTGGTGCCTGCGCCCGGTTTCCCGCGGACGAAGGTGCCCCCGGGGCCCGGCCTCCTGCGGGAGGGGTCAACCGCCGGGCACGTGGGGGTCATTCGCCGGGGGGAGCGATCCTGCGGGCCGTGCTGGCGCGCACGATGAGCTCGGGCGCCACCACCAGGTGGGTCGACTCGTCGGTCCTGCCCTCGATGTGGTCCAGGAGCAGCCCGATGCTGTCGCGGCCGAGCGAGGCGAAGTCCTGGCGGATCGTCGTCAGCGGGGGCGGGAAGAACTCCGCCTCGGGGATGTCGTCGAAGCCGGCGACCGCCACGTCCTCGGGCGTCCGCAGGCCCGCTTCCCGCAGGGCCCGTAGGACACCGAGGGCCATCTGGTCGTTGGCGACGAACACCGCGGTGAGGCCGGCTCCCTGCCCTCGTGATGCCAGGACCCGCCCCGCCAGCTGCTGGCCGGCCTGGTATCCCGACAGTGGACTCCAGTCGCCGCGCAGCACGGGCGGTACCTCGGCGCCGGCATCGCGCAGCGCGTCCTCCCACCCCTGTGTGCGGGCCTCGCTCTCGAGCCAGTCGGGGGGGCCTGCCACGTGCCACACCGTGGCGTGGCCCGACGCGAGAAGGTGCTCCGTGATCATGCGGGCGCCGAGGTTCTGGTCCAGCGACACCCCCGGCAGGTCGAGGGTGTGGCCGCCTTCCACGGTGACCACGGGGCACGGTGCTTCCAGTGCCGCCAGGGCGCGCACCGCGGCGCGTTGCGGAGTGACGGCGACGATGCCCTCCACGCCCCATCCGGCGAGGTGCTGCATGGCTTCGGCGAGAGCCGTCTGCGTGGCGGTCCGAAGCGTGACGGCGGACGTCAGGTAGCCGCGGTCCCGAGCGGCCTCCTGCACTCCCGCCACGGTGCTGGCGGGGCCGTGCAGAGTGGTGTTCACCGCGATGACGCCCAGCGTGTGGGTCCGGCGGGTGGCCAGAGCCCTGGCCGCCGAATTGCGGCGGTACCCCAGCTGCTCGATGACCTGAGTCACCGCGGCCCGGGTCTTGGCGCTGACGTTCGGGTGGTCGCTGAGCACCCGCGAAACGGTCTGATGGGACACGCCGGCGACGCGCGCGACGTCCGTCATCGTGGGCGCTCGCGAGACGTCTGGGAGCTGGGTCAACTCTCTTCCTTTCCTCATCGAGCGGCCTTCCCTCAAGGTACCGAACCAGCCGCGGCCCGCACACATCTCGGACCGACCGGAGGATTGTCGACCAGGTGTAGATGTTCGCGTTCACATTATGCAGCGTTGATCGCATGCTGTGGGCAGGAATCTCCTCGTACCTCTTGAGATTGCAGCTTGTTAGCGCTCACAATCTGATCGGGGCGGCCGAAGTGGGCCAGCCGCGATGTGCTGCGGCCCCGATCAGTCCAGTCCACTCATGCGCGACCGCGGGGGCCTGCCGGGCAGCAGTCCCGGAGAAACCCGCCGCGCATGCCGGAGAGATGGTGAGAGCGTAGTGAGCGAGACCTTCCTGGGGGACCTCCGTCGTGAGGTCCTCGCGGCCAACCTGCGCATCCCGGAGGCCGGTCTGGCCACCCTCACCTGGGGAAACGTCAGCGGAGTGGACCGAGATGCAGGCGTCTTCGTCATCAAGCCGTCCGGCGTCTCCTACGCCGACCTCACCGAGGAGGACCTGGTGGTGGTGGCGCTGGAGGACGGGCGGGTCGTCGGGGGACGCCTCAGGCCGTCCACCGACACCGAAACCCATCGGTGCCTCTACCGGGCCTTCCCCTCCATCGGCGGCGTCACCCACACGCACTCGACGCACGCCGTCGCGTTCGCTCAGGCGCGCCGCCCGATCCCCGTACTCGGCACGACGCACGCCGACACCTTCAACGGGCCCGTTCCCGTGACGGAGGACCTCACCGCCGAGCAGTGCGCGCGGGACTACGAGTACAACACCGGACAGGTGATCGTCGCCCGGCTCGACGGGGACCCCCGGCTGGCCGACGAGGTTCCCGGAGCACTCGTTTCACGACACGGACCCTTCACCTGGGGTGCCACCGCGAAGGCGGCGCTGGAGAACGCCGTCGTCTGCGAGGCCGTGGCGGAGATGGCGCTGCACACGCTGGCGCTGGGGTCCCGCCTCGGGGAAGCCTCCGAACCGCCGAAGCATCTGCTGGAGCGGCACTTCACCCGTAAGCACGGACCGGACGCCTACTACGGCAACGTCCCGCACACCCCGAGCGTCTGAAGCCGTGCACCGTCTCGCCGTCACCCGCTGCAGCGGCGCGGGACGGATCACTTGCGTCGACCCCGTGCCGGGGCGCGACCTTGCCCGGGAGCCGGCCGCCCGGCCGCCGCCGTGACGCAGGGTGGAACGGCATGCTGGAGCCCGGCGGCAGCGTGGGCTTCGGCTTCCAGGCGACGTATTCGGGTACCAACGCGATCCCGGCGCGCTACATGCTCAACGGTGCACTCTGCTCCTGAACGCTCATCACACATGACGGAGTGGAGCCAGGATGCTCCTGGCTCCACTCCATGGTGCGGGCGTGTCAGTGGAACTGCGCGAAGAACCTCCAGAGGGACCGGCCTTGCGCGGTGTTGAGGACGGAGTCGCCCACGCCGTGGATTCCGAAGTAGGCGATGGGCTGGGCGCCGCCGCTGCACCCGCTGATCTCGCCGCCGGAGATGACCGCGACAGCCCTGAAGACGTTCGCCCGGGTACATGCGAGTGCGTAGCTCATACCGCCGCCCCAGCTGAAACCGGTGGCGACACGCTGCGCCGTGTTGACGCAGAGGCCACCCTCGATCCGCCGGATCATGTCGTCGACGAAGGTGACGTCCTCACCACCCGAATTGGCCCAGCCGTTGCCGAGGCCCTGGGGGGCGACGAGGATCGCGCTGTTGTTGGATTGTTCCTGTTGGCCGTAATAGGACCAGGCGTTCCCGCTCGTTCCGCCCGAGGCGACGTCGCCGGCGGTTCCGCCCCGCCAGTGGAACGCGAAGATCAGCCGGTAGGGCTGGCTGTTGGAATAGTTGTCGGGAACCCTGAGGATGAAGCTGCGGCTCTTGCCGCTGCTCTGGATCGTGTGCGCACCGCTCGCCAGAGTCGGGGCGCTGCCGCATCCGCCGCCACCGGACGACAGCTTGACCACCTGCATTGCTGGTTGGCGCCGCCCCAGTCGGTGTACTGGACGACGTTGCCGCCGTCGGTGGTGGAGCCGCCCTGCATCTCGACGGCCTTGCCGCTGTTGCGGTTGACCAGGACGTACCAGGCATTGGTGTCCACCGTCGCCGCCTCGGCGGGCGCCGGCTTCACCGCGAAGAGCATGCCGATCGCGAGCGTCGCCGCCACCACGGCGGCCAACCGGGACCACCAGCGATGCCTGTGTGGAGCGGCGGGGGAAGCCGCACCGTAGGTCTTCATCGGGTCACCCCCTTTCGCTGTGGCAGGCCATCAGGTGCGGGTCCAGCGCTGGTTGCTGGCGCCCGAGCAGGAATAGAGCTGGATCAGAGTGCCGTTGGCGGTGCCGTTGCCGACGGCGTCCAGGCAGAGGCCGGACTGGACTCCGACGATGGATCCGTCGGAGTTGAGGCGCCACTTCTGGTTGTCGCCGCCCCAGCAGCTGTAGATCTGGACCTTGGCGCCGTTGCCGGTGCCGGCGGCGTCCAGGCACTTGTCGCCGTAGACCCTGAGCTCGCCTCCGGCGGTGTACGACCACTGCTGGTTGGTGCGGTTGTTGCAGTCCCACAGGTTGAGCTGGGTGCCGTCGGTGGTGCTGGCACCGGGCACGTCCAGACAGCGGCCCGAACCGACGCCCTTGACCTGTCCGGAACCGGGTGTCGGGGTGGAGGAGCCGGCGTTGAGTGCGTTGAGCACGGAGGTGTAGGCGGACTTCTTGTTGCCGTTGCCGTCGAACAGCAGCGGCGATTGCTCCGACCGCCAGGAGTCGGTGTCGCGCACACCCCAGACAGTGATGCCGAGGCAGCGCGGGACGGCCAGGCAGTCGTTGGTCACGTTGGCGTAGGTCGTGGCCGAGGCGCCCTGGATGTCGAGTTCGGTGACGGCCACGTCGACGCCGAGGGCGGCGAAGCTCTGCAGGGTGGTGCGGAAGTTGCTGTTGTAGGGGCTGTCGTTGTTGAAATGGGACTGGAATCCGACGCAGTCGATCGGCACGCCGCGCTGCTTGAAGTCCCGGACCATGGCGTACATGGCCTGGGTCTTGGCCCAGGTCCAGTTCTCGACGTTGTAGTCGTTGTAGCAGAGCTTGGCGGCCGGGTCGGCGGCGCGCGCGGTGCGGAAGGCGACCTCGATCCAGTCGTTGCCGGTGCGCTGCAGGTTGGAGTTGCGCCGGGCTCCCGAAGTGCCGTCCTCGAAGGCCTCGTTCACGACGTCCCACTGGACGATCTTGCCCTTGTAGTGGGCCATCACGCCGTTGATGTGGTTGGTCATCGCCTCGCGCAGCGTGCTGCCGCCGAGGTTCTGCATCCAGCCGGGCTGCTGGGAGTGCCAGGCCAGGGTGTGGCCGCGTACCTGCTTGCCGTTCTGCACCGCCCAGTTGTAGACGCGGTCACCGGCGGCGAAGTTGAACTGGCCCTGCTGGGGTTCGGTGGCGTCGATCTTCATCTCGTTCTCGGGCGTGACCGAGTTGAACTCGCGGCCGGCGATCGCCGTGTACGCCCCGTCGCCCAGCCTGCCCGAGGCGATGGCGGTGCCGAAGTAACGGCCGCTCTGCGCCGCCGCGCCACCGAGCGTGCTCTCGGCTGCGTGTGCGGTCAGTGGAGCCACCAGCGCGGCGGCCGAACCGAGGATGCCGAGGACCAGGGCCGTACGAAGGGCGCCGATCTTCCGGCGGACGGTGGGCGGGGGAATGGCATTCGAGCCCATGGAAGAGCCTCCAGGAGGGAAATCACGGAAGGATTGGAGCGCGGCATAGCGAATCCGCGTGAACGACGCCCGCGTCCATTGACGAAGGACGCTCACCTCAGGGCGCAAAGATCCGAGGCCGGCATCCGGCACCCGGAAAAAGGCGGGGGACACCACCTCGCGCCTCAGTCTGGAAACACCGCAGAAACATGTCAAGAGTTTCGAAAGGGTTTCGATAATCCCGTCCCCTCCGAATAGCCCAATAGCCGCTTTTCATAGAGCGATCCTCATCGAAAATATTTCGATGAGGATCGCTCTACTGGGCTGCTGCTGAAAGCTCAGGCGAAATCAGAACGGCGGCCCCTGAGGAGAGATCCCGCCATGAACGGGTATTTCCTTCGGTTCGCGTCTCTGGTCAGCGCAGGGCCGTGTTGAACTCCAGTGCGGGGTCGGCGTCGCGGACGAGGGACTTGGCCTGCAACGGCCACCACACACCGGCCGCGGGATCGACGATGCCGTACTCCGGGTCGATGGTGCCGCCCGGAATGCTGCGGTTGCACTGGCCGTCCGACTGGCCGACGGTCTTGATCCACAGGTAGGCGTCCACGAGCGGGACGCTGGTGTTCGCGGTCGGCCGGGCGCCGATGCCGCGACCGGGAGCATTGCACCAGGTCTGAGGGTCGCCGCTGTACTTGCCTGGGGGCGGGGTCCAGGCGCCCCGGCCGTTGCGGCTGGTGTCGACGACGAGGTGGGTGAGCTCCTGCGCGGATGGGGTACCGACGTTCTGCTGGAACCACCGGTCGGTCCAGTGCCAGGTGGACGGGTCGTCCACGTTCACGGAGTTTCCCGGCTGCCCGTCGTTCGGCGCCGAAGGGGAGTAGTACTGGCTCGCGCACCAGTCGGGGTGTCCCTTGGCCCAGTCCGGGCCCTTGGTGGCGAACCACAGGCACTGGGAGACCCAGGTGCCGTAGTGGGTGGAGAGATCGGTGGCCAGATGGTTGGAGACGTTCAGCGAGAAGCCCTGAGTGCGGGTGACACCGGCCTGGAGGAGGCGTTGCGCGATGTCGCCGACGCTGCGCCAATGGCTGTTGCCGGCGTCCAGGTAGACGACGCTGTTCGGCTGCCGCTCCAGGGCGTCGATCGCGTGCTTGAGGTCGGCGAAGCGTCCTGTGGTGATCGCGCCGGTGGGGTCGCTGTCGGGACCGCAGTCGGAGGGGAGGTTGGCCAGCCCGTCCGGTTCGAGGATGACGACGGCCTTGCTGCGGCCGAGCCCCCGGGCGAAGGCGCTGATCCAGGCCTGGTACTCGGCGTCCGACTGCGCACCGCCGGAGGAGTATTGGGAGCAATCGCGCAGCGGGATGTTGTAGGCCACCAGGACGGGAACCGTTCGGGTTCGCTCGGCACGGCGCACCAGGTCGCGCACGCGGGATTCGACCTGCTCCGGTGTGCCGTCGGTGAACCAGGCGGCTTCCGGCCAACTGGCCAGCTTCGCCATGGACTTTGCGCCCTCGAAGTCCCGGTGGAGGAAGTCGGTGACGGCCTGGTGGGCCGCGTCGCTGTCGGGATCGACGTAGAAGCGGGTGTTCGTCGGAAGTGTGTGGGAGGCCGGCGCGGAGCTCGCCTCGGCAGAGGACGGGGCGAGGGCGCCGAGGAGCAGCGTGAGTGCGCTCGCTGTCAGGACTAATCGGTGCAGGGGGATGCGCACGGGGGTTCCTTCGGTTGGGGGTTGGCCTTCGGTGAGGGGAGGGGGAAGGGGGATCGGTTCAGTAGCCGTAGATCATCTTGTAGGCGACCTCCGGCAGGAACTGTCCGGCCGAGGAGCCGGCCCCGACGCCGCAATTGCCGTCGGACTCGCCGGGGATCTTGATCCACAGCAGCATCTCGGCACCGCCGCCGCGCTGGGTGGGAGTACCGATCCGGCGGCCGGCGGGGTTGCACCACTGGCCGTTGGAACCGTTGCCGTTGCGGCTGGTGTCGACGACGAACGGCTTGGTGAAGCCGTAGGAGCCCAGAGCGGAGTTGACGGCGTTGCCGTAGGAGGTGTTCTGGTCGGTGGTGAAGTAGTTGGAGACGTTCAGCACGAAGCCGCGTGCCCCGCCGACACCGGCGGCGACGAGCTGCTGCGCCATGGTCGAGGCGCCGATCCAGCCGGGATTGCCGGCGTCGAGGTAGACCCAGGTGTTGGGTGCCTTGGCTTTGAACTGGGCGATCGCGTTCTTCAGCATGGCGTTGCGCTCGGCGATCTGATTGGCCGTCATGCAGCTCTCGTGGCCGAGCGCGTCGGGTTCGAGGACGACGACGGCCGGGCGGTTGCCGATGCCACTCGCGAAGGCGGCGATCCAGGTGTCGTACGCGGCCCGGCTCCCGGCGCCGCCGCCGGAGTGACCGGCGCAGATGTCCCGGTCGGGGATGTTGTACGCGACCAGGATCGGCAACTTGTCGTAGGAGTCCGCGCGGCCGGCGTAGGCGCCGGTGGCCGCGCCGATGTCGCCGCTCCAGTTGCCGAACCAGCGGGCTGCCGGGGTGTTGGCGATGGACGTACGGATCGCCGCCGCCCGCCCGTCGCCGGGGTTCGCGTTGCTCCACCGCAGGGCGGAGTTGTCGGGGTCGGCGTAGAAGCCGCTGGTCATGGTGGTCGGGTCGGCGGCGTACGCCGGGCCGGCGTTGATCAGGGCGAGACCGGCGGTGAGGGCACCGGCCAGCAGGGCGGATGCAGCTCGGACGGACTTGCGCATGGTTCTTCCTCCGGTGGGGGTGGGGAAGTGGAAGCGCTTCCAGTTTTGGTACGGGGTCGGATCGCGCTGAGGGGATGATTGGGGCCGTCGCCAAGGTGTGTCAAGTGGTTGAACACGGAAGTTCCGCCGTGGCCGGTATGGCGCCATTGGTTGGAAGCGCTACCAGATCGAGACCAAAGGCGACATCCGCGTGCAGGTCCGAAGCCGGGCGGTGCGTGGAATCATGGCCGCTGTTCGCCAGCCGCGTGAGCCCGAGGAGCAGTTCGTCCATGGAGCCGTCACCCAAGCGCATGCCGACTCTCGACGAGGTGGCCGCACGAGCCGGTGTGTCGCGCACGGCGGCCTCCCGAGTGATCAACAACGCCCCGCACGTCAGCCGCGCCAAGCGGGAGGCGGTCCAACGGGCGGTGCGCGAGCTGGATTTCGTGCCCAATCCGTCCGCGCAGGCCCTGGCGAGCCGCAGGGTCGGAGCGGTGGTGCTGGCCGTATCCAGCGACGAGCCGGGGCTGTTCGCGGACCCGTTCTTCGCGGAGGTCGTCGTCGGCGTCAGCGCGGCGCTGGAGCAGACCGAACTGGAACTGATCCTGCTGCTGGCCAACACCCCGCGCGGCCGGGAGAGGTTCGAGCGGTTGCTGCGCTCCCGCCGGGCCGACGGCGTCATGCTGATGGCGCTGCGGGGCGACGATCCGCTGGGACGCCTGGGCGAGGAGGTCGATATGCCCGTCGTCTTCGGCGGGCTCCCGCTCGTCGGGGAACCCACGTGGTACGTGGACGCAGACAACCGGGGCGGTGCCCGCCTGGCTGCCGAGCACTTCGCGCGCACGGGCCGCCGACGGCCCGTCATGATCACCGGACAGGTGGATGCCAGGGCCGCAGTCGCCCGGGAACAGGGGTTCACCGACGGTCTGACGTTGTCCGGCCTGCCGCTGCTCGGAGTTGAGCCCGGGCAGTTCACCGAGGAGGGCGGCGCTGAGGCGATGGAGCGGCTGCTCCGGGCGCACCCCGATTCCGACGCGGTGTTCGCGGCCTCCGACGCGATGGCCATCGGCGCTCTGCGCACCTTGCGGGAACGGGGGCTCCGGGTGCCCGAGGACGTCGCCGTGATCGGCTTCAACGACCTGGCGAGCGCCCGGCACACCAGCCCGCCGCTGACCACGGTCCATCAGCCGGTACGGGCGCTGGGGCAGGAGATGGCCAGGATGCTGGTCGGTGCCATCGAAGGACACCGCCCCAGCCCGTTGATCCTCCCGACCCGCCTGACCGTGCGCGAGTCCGCCCCCGATCTGCCCGCGTCCGCCTGACCGGTGGGCGCTCCCGGCAGGGTCGGCCCGATCTTATACGAGCGCCTCGCACTCGAATTCCCTTCGCGCGAGCGACCTGTGGCGATCGGGGATTCGACCGCGGGGGCAGCGGGGCCAGCGGGGTCAGATGAATCGCCACAGGTGGTCGTCGGTGCCGTTGTCGTCCCAGAGGACGGCCTGTGCTCCCTGGGCGGTGGAGGCGCCCGAGATGCCGAGGACGCGGCCGCCGTTGGCGCACTGGATCTTGAAGGTGTCGCCGCCGCGGTGGCGCAGGCGCCACCGGTGGTCGGCGGTGCCGTTGTCCGCCCACTGGACGATCCGGGCGCCGTTGGCGGTGCCGCCGTTCTCCACGCCGAGGACCTTGCCGCTGTGGGAGTTGCGAAGGCGCAGGTATCCGCCGGTGTCGACGACTGCCGTCCAGAGGTGGTCGGCGGTGCCGTTGTCGTCCCACTGGACGGCGAGGCCGCCGTCGGCGGTGGACATGTCCCGCACGCCGAGTACCCGCCCGCTGGCGACGTTCTGGATGCGCCTGGCGCCGTCGGGGACGAACTGCCACTGGCCGGCGGAGGCGCCGGTGTCGGGCACCTGTACGGCCGCGGCGCCGTTGGCGGTGGAGCCGCCTTCGATGCCCAGCAGCTTGCCGGTGTGGACGTTTTGAAGCTTGTGGTAGCCGTTGCCGGCGTCGACGACGGTCCAACGGTGGTCGGCGGTCCCGGTGTCGGCCCATTGGAGGACCGGGGCGTTATCGGCGGTGGACATGTCCTTCACGCCGAGGACCTTGCCGCTGTTGAGGTTGCGCAGCCGCAGTGCGGTGCCGTCGACGAGGAGGGTCCAGACGTGGTCGGCGGTGCCGGAGTCGGTCCACTGCAGGGCGAGGCCCCCGTCGGCGGTGGACATGTTCCGGATGCCGAGGACGAGTCCGCCGGCCGCGTTGACGAGACGGAAGCCGGGACTGTCGGTCCGCCAGTAGACGCTGTAGTTGAAGCCCTGGGCGTCGTGGAAGGGGGCGAGGTCGACCTTCGTCCCGTTGGCGGTGGCCGTGAAGGCGAGGGCGGTGCTGCTGGTTCGGGTGATCGAAGAGGGGTCCAGGGCCGGGAGGGAGGACAGCGTGGTGCTGCCGTAGTTGCCGGCGAGGACGGCGGGGCCGTACGTGATCGCCGCGACACCGGGGCTGTCGTTGGCGGCCTGGAGGGCCACGCGCATGGGGAGCTTCACGGTGACGGTGTCGCCCGAGGTCCAGGACCGGGTGAGCGTGGCGTAGCTGCCCGGACTGGCCGTGACGGCCTGGGCGACGCCGTTGACGCTGAGGGTGGCGCCCGAAGTCCATCCGGGGATGCGGACGCGCAGCGACCAGTTCCCGCCGACGCCGCCGGTGACCTTCAGCGTCGTGGTGTCCTCGGCCGGGTAGGAGGTGGTCTGGGTGACGGTGATGCCTCGCTGGGTCCAGTCCAGGACGGAGGGGAGGAACAGGTTCACCGTGAGGGTGGTGCTGCCGTCGTGGAAGTAGATGGAGTCCATCAGCTTCGTGTTGGACTCGATGCCCGTTCCCTGGCAGCACCAGAACGTGTCGTAGTCGGTGCTCCATGTGCCGCCGCCCCACGCCGGGCCCTTGCCGCGGCGGCCGCCCGGGTTGAGGGGGGTGAAGTAGGTGACGTGCCCGTGCGGGTCGGCCGGGTTCTGGGCGCCGATGACGTGGTTGAGCAGTGCCTTCTCGTAGAAGTCGAAGTACGAGGCCCGGCCGGGGTCCAGCTGCCACAGTTCCCGGGTCAGCTTGAGCATGTTGTAGGAGTTGCAGAGCTCGCAGGTGTCGGCGACGAGGAAGCCGGAGACGGCGTTCGGGGCCCGGAAGTGTTCCGCCTGGCTGTTGCCGCCGATGGCGTAGGTGTGGGAAGTGGTGCAGATCGTCCACGCGTTGGCGGCGATGTCGCGGTAGCGGGTCGCCCCGGTGGCCTTGTACTCGCGGACGGCTCCGATCCACTTGGGCACCTGCGTGTTGGCGTGCAGACCGTTCAGCTGGTCCAGGTTCGCGGCGAGGGGATCGAAGACCGCCGCGTGATCGAACCGCTGGGCGGTGGTCAACCAGCGTGCGTCGCCGGTCTGTTGGTGGAGATCGGCCAGCACCTCGTTCATGCCGCCGAACTCGACGCCCATCAACGTCTGCATCCTGCTCTGGCTGAGCGCGCCGGTGCGTCGGTCGACCCAGTCGGCGAGCGCGAGGAGCACGTCGCGGGCCTGCGTGTTGCCGATGAGGCGCCACACGTCGAGCAGGCCGGCCATGGTCTTGTGGACGCAGTAGTACGGGACGTTCCCGTTCTTCAGCGTGCCCGCTTCGAGGCTGGTGAAGTCGGCCTCGGGGAAGCCCGACAGGTAGCCGGCGGAGAAGCCCGCGGTGGAGTTGTTGGCCTGGCACTTGGCGAGTTCGGCCACCATGCGGTCGGCCTTGTCGCGGCAGGTGGTGTCCCCGACCGCGGCGTAGGCCTGGGCCCATGCCGTGAGGAAGTGGCCCTGCACGTGGGTGCGGAAGGGGAACGCCGGATCGTCCCATCCTCCGGTCGGGGCCGCGGCGTTGGTGGAGAGCCGGTGGTTGGAGCGGAAGTTGTACAGCAGGCGGTCGACGTCGATGAAGCGGAGATAGGCCAGGGTGCGGTTCTGATTGTCGAGCCAGCGGCTGCTGGTGAGCCGGACCTGACCCAGGTCGAACGGGAACGTCGACACTCCGAAGTCGGACCTGACCGGGGGTGTCTGCGCCGCCGCGGAGACGGTGCCCAGTACGGGGCCGACAGCGGCGGCCACGGCCGCGACGCCGGTCGCCTTGATCATGGCGCGGCGACTGAAGGGCGGAACCGGCATGGCGAACTCCATGGTCCGTGGGGGGTGGGGGCGCCGCGCACATGGCCTGTCGGGCTTCGACCGGGGGCTGCGAGGTCGGCGCGGCGGCTGCCTGCTGCGCACGAGTGTTAACGCTCACAATTGACGTGTCAATACTTTCGACGGGCGGCGGCGGCAGGGCCGTCCCGTGCACCGCGCGCAGCTGGTCCGGGCGATCGATCCGCTCCGGCGGCGTACATCGGGGCCACGTCCACCGAGGTCAACGGGGGTCGTCTGGGCGGGACGCGAGGCGCGAACGGGCAGGTGGCGGAGGCTGACCACCACCTGCCCGCGGCGCCGGCGATGTCAGCGCCTGCCCGGCAGTTCCGGTGGGGCCGGATACGTGATGTCGAACGACGTGAAATGGGCTTGGTTGGTGGAGGGACGGCCGTTGGAGGTGGCGTAGAGGCCGAGCTGGATGCTGGTGAACAGCGGGGTCAGGAAGGTGGCTTCGACGGTGGTCAGGTCCTGCCAGGCTCCGTCGGGCGCCGCGTGGGCGAAGGCGTGGCTGAGCCCGCGGATGCGGACCCCCAGGCGAACGGGGCCCGGGGGGACCCGAACGCCGGCCAGGACCTCGGCCCCGCGGCGGAGGCTGAGTCCTTCCGCGGTGCGGAGGAAGAGGAGATGGGCGTCGTCGTCCAGGACCACGGCGAGGCCCGCCTGTTCCTCCGGTGCGGTGGGGGCGAAGCGCAGCTCGGTGGAGACGTCGCAGTCGGGCTGCTCCTGTGGGCGGACCAGGAGGGAAGGGGTGGTGCGCTCGCCCAGGCGTTCGGGGCGGAGCTGGAGGCGGAGCCCGTCGCCGGTGGTCCAGAACCGTTCCGGCGGCGTGCGCAGGCTGCTCCAGTCCGCGCCGAGCGTGGCGAAGTCGTCGTGGACGGGGCGGCGGAGGTCCGTGTGGGCGACGGGGGAGAAGACCGGCCAGCCCGCGTCCCAGGTGATCCGGCTGAGGAAGGTCTCGCGGCCGAGGGCGGAGCCGGGGCGGACGCCCAGGAGGACGGCCCGCCAGTCGCCGTTCGGGGTTTGGACGAGGTCGGCGTGCCCGGTGCAGGTGACCGGACCCTTGGCGGGCGGTAGCACCGGGTTGCCGGGGGCGCCCTCGTAGGGGCCGGTCACGCGGGTGGAGCGGGCGGCCACCACGCTGTGGTCCACATCGGTGCCGCCCTCGGCGGTGAGCAGAAGATAGCTGCCGTCGATCTTGTAGAGGTGCGGGGCTTCCGACCATCGGGCGCCGGGGTGGCTTCCCGACCACAGGACGTGCTCGGGTCCCGTCAGCCGCCGCTCCTGGGGAAGGTACTCGCGCATCCAGATCTCGGTGCGGCCCGCGGCTTCGTCCACGACTCGTGCGGCGGTGAACCAGGCCCGGCCGTCGCCGTCGCCGTCCCGGTCGCCGTCACCCTCCCCGTCCCCCTGCCCTTCGCCCTCGTCCGGTCCGTCGTCGAAGAAGAGCGAAGGGTCGAAGCCCTCGCCCTCCAACCATTGGGGTTCCGACCACGGCCCCGCCGGGTCGGTCGCCGTGACGACGAAATGTCCGGGGCCGTCCATCAGCGTGCAGACGAGGTGGAAGACCCCGTCATGGTGCCGGATCGTCGGCGCGAACAGACCCCGGGAGGGCTCGCACCCGTCGAGGTCGAGCTGGGAGGCCCGGTCGAGCGCGGAGCCGATGCGCCGCCAGTTCACGAGATCGTGGCTGTGGAACACGGGAAGGCCAGGGAACCATTCGAAGCTGGACGTCACCAGGTAGTAGTCCGCGCCCACTCGGCAGACGGACGGGTCGGGCCGGAACCCGGGCAGCACGGGATCACCGAAGACGGGATCATCGAACGACGTGGTCATGGAACCGGGACGATCTGGACCGGCACGGACAGCACCCGGTCGGCCGCCGGGTGACGTACGGGGCCCTCCAGAGTGAAGGAGCCCTTGAGCGGCAGATCGCCGCTGGACCGTCCGACGGCCACGCCGATCTCCCCGGGCTCCACTCTCCTGCGCAGGTCGAGCCCGGTGAAGGAGGTCCTGTCGGCATGGACGGAGAAGGTGATCCGGGCGGCCGCGTCCGGCCGCAGCTGGACCCGGCCGAATCCGGCGAGCCACCGCTGCGGCCGGACGACGGACGCCACGGGATCCGAGAGGTACAGCTGGACCACCTCGGTCCCCGCCACCTCGCCGACGTTGCGTACGGTGACCGAAACGGAGACGGCCCCGTCCGTCGCGGCAACGGGATCCACCGACAACTCCGAGTAGCTGAAGCTGGTCCAGCTCAGCCCGTGTCCGAAGGGGAACAGCGGGGTCGGGTCCACCGAACTCCAGTCGGTGTGCCCGCCGAGCCTGGCATGCAGGTAGGTGCCGGGCTGGCCGCCGACCTGGCGGGGGATGGAGACGGGCAGCCGCCCGGACGGTTCCGCGGCCCCGCTGATGATCCGGGCCAGCGCCGTCCCGCCCTCCTCGCCGGGGAAGAAGGCCTGCACCACGGCCGATGCGCGCTCGGCCAGTGTGCCGAGCGCGTAGGGCCGTCCGGAGACGAGGACCAGGACGGTCGGCACCCCGGAGTCCAGAACGGCGGAGGCGAGCGCGGCCTGGTCGCCGGGCAGGTCGAGGGTCTCGGCGTCGCAGCCCTCTCCGGAGGTGCCCCGGCCGAACATGCCGGCCCGGTCCCCGAGCACCGTGACGTTCACGTCCGGATCGTCCGCGGTGACCGTGAACCCGGCAGCGGTGAGCGCCTCGCCGAGCGTCGGGATGTGCAGTCCGAGATCGCCGGGCAGCGCGACGTGGTTGGGGAAGGAGTAGCAGCCGAGGAAGGACTGGGGGTCGTCGGCGTAGGGCCCGCTGATCGCCACGCGGCACGGCCGCAGCGGCAGGATGCCGTCGTTGGCGAGCAGCACGGTGGACCGTTCGGCCAGGAGCCTTGCCAGTGCCCGGTTCTCCGGCGGATCGAGGTCGACCGGCTCGGCCTTGACGGTTTCCCAGTCGGGGTCGAGAAGGCCGAGTTCGGCCTTCTGCAGCAGGACCCGTTCCGCGGCCCGGTCGATGAGCCCCTCGGACACGACGCCCGACCGGACGAGTTCGGTCAGCGGCTCGCCGTAGCAGCGGGCCGTGGGCAGCTCGACGTCGATTCCGGCGGTCAAGGCCAGCGCGCCGGCCGCGCCCCGCGATCCGGTGACGCCGTGCCGGGTCTCCAGAAAGGAGACGGCGTAGTAGTCGGCGACGACCACACCACCGAATCCGAGCTCACCCCTCAGCAGGTCGGTCAGCAGCCGCGCGTCGGCGGCCACCGGGACGCCGTCCACGTCGGTGTAACTGTTCATCACCGACCGGGCGCCTCCCTCGCGCAGTGCCCGTACGAAAGGCTCGACCAGTACGTCGGCGAACTCGCGCGGCCCCGAGGAGACGGGGGCCATGTTCCGGCCGCCGCGTGAGGCCGAGTACCCGGCGAAGTGCTTGAGCGTCGCCACGATTCCGGCGCCCTCCAAGCCCTGCACATAGGCGGTGCCGATGGCTCCGACGAGGTAGGGGTCCTCGGCGATGCACTCCTCGGTCCTGCCCCACCGGTAGTCGCGGACCACGTCGAGCACCGGAGCCAGCCCTTGGTGTACGCCGACCTGCCGCATCCCCGCGCCGATGGCGGCGGCCATCTGGCGCACGAGCCCGGGATCGAAGGAGGCGCCCCAGGCCAGCGGCCCGGGGAAGACCGTCGCCCCGAACGTCATGAACCCGGTCAGGCACTCCTCGTGAGCGACCGCCGGGATCCCGAACCGGCCGGATCCGGTCACTTGCCGCTGGAGCGAGGCGAGCCGCTCCATTCCGGCCTCCGCGGTGATCGGCGCGGTGCCGTACACCCGGGTGAGCTGGCCGAGGCCGTGGGCGACGATGTCGTCGAGGCCGGGCGCGGACTCGCCGGAATCGTCCTCCATCGGCGCGACCGGTGTCCCCGGATTCGAGGGCAGAGCCCAGAAGCCGGCGAGCTGACCCGCCTTCTCTTCCAGCGTCATCCGTTTCAGCAGATCGGCGACTCGTACGGATACGGGTATGAGGGGGTCACGCCAGGGCTCGGTCAAGGAGTTCTCCTAGGGACTTCGACGACACGACCTAGAGACGGGGCGGGGCGGTGGAGAGCCGGACCTTGAGCTCGGTCGAGAGCTCCATCCGGGGGCTGACCAGCGGCTGGCCGTCCAGGAGCTGGAAGAGCGTGCGGGCCGCGAGCCGGCCCATCTCCTCCAGCGGCTGGCGCACCGTCGTCAGCGGCGGTGACAGCCATTCGCACATCGGCAGGTCGTCGAAGCCGACCACGCTGAGGTCCTGCGGGATGCTCAGCCCACCCTGCCGGGCGGCCTCGTAGACGCCCATGGCCTGCTGGTCACTGCCGGCGAAGACGGCGGTCGGCGGATCGGGCAGGGCGAGCAGTTCCCGGGCGCGCTGGAACCCGCCCTCGTGCTGGAAGTCGCCGAACCGGATCAGGTCGCGGTCGACCTCGATCCCGGCCCGCTCCAGCGCGGCCCGGTACCCGTCGATGCGGGCCTGGCTGCAGAGCATCTCCTTGCGCCCGCCGATCGCGGCGATCCGGCGGTGCCCCAGCTCCAGCAGGTGCTCCGTGGCGGCGAGGCCGCCCGCCCAGTTGGTCGCGCCGATGCTCGGCACACCGTTGCCCGGCAGGTCGATCGGGTCGATGACCACCAGGGCCACCCCGGCCCGTTCGACCTGGGCACGCTGGGCTTGGGTGACCGACGCGGTGACGAGGATGACGCCGTCGCTGTGGTGCAGGACCGGCAGTGCGGCCCAGCTCGACGGCGTGGCCTCGCCCGGCGGGACGAGCGACACGACGGTGCCGACGCTCCGCTGGGCGCACTCGGCCTCGACGCCGCGCAGGATCTCCACCGCCCACGCGCTGTCCAGACCGCCGATGATCAGGTCGACCAGGCCTGACCTGCGGGCCCTGGCCTGCCCGCCGGGGTGGAGGTAGTTGTGGGAGCGCAGCAGGCCCTCGATCCGCTCGCGCGTCGAGGGTGCGACATCGGAGCGGCCGTTGACCACTTTCGACACGGTGGCCTGGGAAACCCCCGCCTCCGCGGCGATGAGGGCCAGGGTCGGACGCTGCTCGGTCAACTTCTCTCCTCTGTGCGGACGTTCTGGGTTGACGACGGGTATCGCAAACTTTCGAAGAGTTTCCGGTCGGCGCGACCAGGTTGTCAAGCTCCAAGTGCACTGAGGCAGAGGGGGATTCAGTAAGAAGACTTGACCGGGGAGCCGCGCGTTCCTAGTTTGTGGCAGCACCGAATCGAGAATGTTGCGAAACAGTTTCGAAACCGAACCGTATTCCCCACCCCGGAGGTCCCATGGCCAGCACACCCCCGAGCCGACGAAGCTTTTTGGCGCTCTCGGGCCTGACCGCTCTGTCCGTCGCGCTGACCGCGGCCTGCGGCGGCGGGGACACCGGCTCGGGGCCGGCGGCCGACGGCAAGGTGACCTTCGCGTGGTGGAACATCGCCACGACGGAGCCGGGCAAGTCCCTCTTCCCGCAGATCTCCTCGGCGTTCACGGCCACCCACCCGAACATCACTGTCAAGACGACCTCGTTGGAAAACGAGGCGTTCAAGTCCAAGCTGACCGCCACCACCTCTTCGGGAAAGCTCCCCGACGTCTTCCAGACCTGGGGCGGCGGCGTGCTGCAGCAGCAGGTCGACGCGGGACTGGTCGAGGACCTCACCGACGTGTTCGGCTGGTCGTCCGAGCTCACCCCGGTCTCGCTGCAGGCCTATCAGTTCGAGGGCCGGACCTACGGGGTGCCGTACGACGTCGGCATGGTCGGCTTCTGGTACAACAAGAAGCTCTTCGCCAAGGCCGGGATCACCGCTCCGCCGGCCACCTGGGCCGAGCTCCTCGAAGACGTCAAGAAGCTCAAGGCGGCGGGCGTCACTCCGATCGCCCTCGCGGGCAAGGAGAAATGGCCCGGCCACTACTACTGGGCCTACCTCGCGATGCGCGTCGCAGGCCTTCCCGCGCTGCAGCAGGCCGCGACCACCAAGGACTTCACCGGCGCCGGCTTCGTCCAAGCGGGCACCCACCTCAAGGAGCTGGTCGACCTCCAGCCGTTCCAGACGGGCTTCCTCGGCGCCGGCTACGCCACCCCCGGAGGCCAGGCCGCGACCATGGGCAACGGCAAGGCCGCCATGGAGCTGATGGGGCAGTGGGGGCCATCGGTGCAGAAGGACGCGGGCGCCGACCTCGGCGCGGACCTGGGCTTCTTCCCCTTCCCGACGGTCGACGGCGGGGTCGGTCAAGCCACCGACGTGTTCGGCGGTGGCGGTGGCTTCGCGCTGCGCAAGGGCGCGCCGAAGGAGGCGCTGGACTTCCTGAAGTTCTTCGTCCTGGATAACGAGTCCAAGCTGCTGGCCTCCAACGGCTACCTGCCTGTGGTCAAGGGTGCGGAGAGCCAGCTCACCGACCCCAACAGGAAGGTGGTGGCCGACAGCCTGGTCAAGGCGACGGGCTTCCAGCTCTTCCTCGACCAGGCCTACCCGCCGGCGGTCGGTCAGGAAGTCAACGACAGCGTCGCCGACCTCATCGCGGGCAAGAAGACGCCGGAGCAGGTCACCAAGTCGATAACCGAGGCTGCGAAGGGTGCCTAGCTCCGTGTCCACCCTGACCAAGGAGCGGACGCAGGCCGCCGGGCCGGTGGGCCCGCCCGCCCCGTCACGGTCGCGCCTGCGCGGTTTCGCGGGCTGGGCGTCGGTCGCCTGGTTCCTCGTCCCGGCTCTGGTCCTCTTCCTCGTCTTCGTCCTCGCCCCCATCGCGGTTGCCGTCTACACCGGCTTCTTCAAGTGGGGCGGGGTCGGCCCCCTGGAGGACTTCGTCGGTTTCGGGAACTACGCCAACCTCTTCCGGGACCAGGTCTTCCTCGGCGATCTGGAGCGCGGGCTGTACCTGATCACGCTGTCGATCACGGTGCAGTTGCCGTTCGCGCTGTTCACCGCCGTCCTGCTCAACCAGAGGCTGCGCGGCCGGGCCGTCTACCGGATGCTGTTCTTCGCGCCGTACATCCTGTCCGAAGTGGTCACGGCGGTCCTCTTCACGATGATCTTCCTTCCCGGTGGCGGCATGGCCGACCATCTCGCGGGCGCCCTCGGCCTGGAGGGGCTGCAGGGCAAATGGCTCGCGGACCCCTCGACGGTCATGCCGACCCTGTTCGTGGTCATGACCTGGAAGTACTTCGGGTTCCACATGATGCTCTTCCTCGCCGGGCTGCAAAGCATCCCGGGCGAGATCCTCGAGGCCGCCTCCATCGACGGCGCCGGCGCCTGGCAGCGCTTCCGGCACGTGACGCTGCCGTTGCTCGGCCCGACGATCCGGATCAGCGTCTTCCTTTCGGTCATCGGTGCCATCCAGCTCTTCGACCTCGTCTGGGTCATGACCTCGGGCGGGCCCAACCACTCCTCCGAGACGATGGCGATCTCGATGTTCCAGTTCGGGTTCAAGCGCTACCAGGTCGGCTACGCCAGTGCGATCAGCGTGGTGCTGTTCATGATCAGTCTGGTCTTCTCCCTCTTCTACCAGCGCTACGTACTGCGCCGTGACCTGAGCGGGGCCGTCACCTCGGGAGGTGGCCGATGAACGCACGCAGAACGGCACGCGGCCTGTCGCTGCACGCCGTGGTCTGGCTGATCGGCGCGTTCGTCGTCGTGCCGCTGGTCTACGCGGTGATCTCCGGGTTCAAGAGCACCGGCGAGCTGACGACCAACCCGTTCGGGCTGCCGGAGCACTGGAAGACCGGCAATTACGCCGGCATCCTCAGCGACGGAATGTTCTGGCGGCAGATCGCCAACAGCGCGGGCATCGCGATCGGCACGGCATGCTGCACGGTGATGGTCGCGGCGATGGCGGCGTTCGTACTGGCTCGCTACGCCTTCCGGGGCAGGGAGCTGTTCTACACGCTGTTCACGATCGGGCTGATGTTCCCGTTCGCGGTGGCCGTCCTGCCGCTGTTCCTGCTGCTGCGCAATTTCGACCTGCTCGACAACCCGCTCGGAGTGATCCTCCCGCAGGCGGCCTTCGGGCTCCCGATGACGATCATCATTCTGCGCGGCTTCTTCCGGACCATCCCGGCAGAGGTCGAGGAGGCGGCCGTCATGGACGGCTGCGGCAAGTTCCGCTTCTTCTGGAAGATCCTGCTGCCGATGGCACGTCCGGCGCTCGGCACGGTCTCGGTGCTCGCGATCGTCGCGAGCTGGAACAACTTCTTCCTGCCGCTGCTGGTGTTCAACGACCCCCAATGGCAGACGATCCCGGTCGGCGTCCAGCAGTTCCAGGGCCAGTACTCGACCGACTACGCGCTCGTCCTCGCCTACATCGTGCTCGCGATGGTCCCCGCCCTCGCCTTCTACGCCGTCGCCGAACGGCAGTTGATCGGCGGACTCACGGCGGGCGCCACCAAGGGCTGACCCGTCCCGCGCGACCTCCACCCCCGAGGAGACCCCCGTGAAACGCCTGGTCGCATCGACCGCAATATTGTTAGCGCTAACAACACAGGCGGTGGCCGCGCCCGCACCCCCGCTCGCGCGACCCGTCATCGATTTCCACGCCGAGCTCCAGCCCATAGACGGATTCGGCTTCTCGATGGCCTTCCAGCGGGCCGACCTGCTGCACGGCGCACGCGGCCTCAGCCCGGCCAAACAGCGCGAGGTGCTCGACCTGCTGCTCAGCAAGGACAAGGGCGCGGGCCTTTCGATCCTGCGCCTGGGCATCGGGTCGTCGACCGACAGGGTGTACGACCACATGCCGACGATCCTGCCGGCCGATCCCGGCGGGCCGCAGGCCACGCCGAAATACGTCTGGGACGGCTGGGACGGCGGCCAGGTCCGGCTCGCCAAGGAGGCCAAGGCCTACGGCGTCACGCGGTTCTTCGCCGACGCCTGGAGCGCCCCGGCCTTCATGAAGACCAACGGAAGCGAGAACGACGGCGGCGAGCTGCGGCCCGAATGGCGTCAGGCCTACGCGAACTACCTCGTGCAGTACGCGAAGTTCTACCGGCAGGAAGGCATCGGGATCACCGACCTCGGGTTCACCAACGAACCCGACTGGACGGCGACCTACGCCTCGATGCGGTTCACCCCGCAGCAGGCCGTCGACTTCCTCAAGGTGCTCGGGCCGACCGTCCGCGCGTCCGGACTGAAGACCGGGGTGGTCTGCTGCGACGTCGCGGGCTGGGACCGGCAGGTCGCCTACACCGAGGCCATCGAGGCGGACCCCGCGGCCGGCAAGGCCGTGCGGACCATCACCGGCCACCGCTACAGCGGTCCGACCGAGTTGGCACAGCCGACTGACAAGCACGTGTGGATGTCGGAGTGGTCGCCGGACGGCGCCACCTGGAACGAGAACTGGGACGACGGCAGCGGCTACGACGGTCTCACCGTCGCGGCCGACATCCAGAACACCCTGACCGTCGGCAACGCCAATGCCTACGTCTACTGGACCGGCGCGTCCCTCGGCGCGACCCGAGGGCTCATCCAGCTCGCCGACCCCGGTGACGACTACCGGGTGTCCAAGCGGTACTGGGCGCTGGCCGCCTTCAGCCGGTTCATCCGCCCCGGCGCCGTCCGCGTGCCGGTCACGAACGCCGGCCCGGCACTGCAGATCACGGCCTTCCGCAACACCGACGGCAGCCGCGTGATCGAGATCCTCAACACCGCGACCACCGAAAGCTCCGCCGAGTTCTCCCTCCGCGGCGGGCACGACCGTCGCCCCGACGGCTACGTCACCGACGGGACCCGCTCGATCACCCCGGCCGACATCGTCTCCACGCACGGCACGACCCTCAAGGCGACGCTCGCCCCACGCGCGCTGACCACGATCGTCCTCGACTGAACCGACCGTCACCGGAGGAGTAGTCCGTCATGCCCATTCCCAGGTCCACGTCCCGGATCCTCACCGCTCTGTCCGCCGCCGTCTGCCTCTCGGCCGGCCTCGCCACCGCACCCGCGGCCGCCGAGCCCCGTCCCAGCACGCTCGGCGAACTGGCCAAGAAGCACCACAAGTACTTCGGCTCCGCCACCGACAACCCCGAGTTCACCGACACCGCCTATCTGAAGCTCCTCGGCAGCGAATTCGGGCAAACCACCCCCGGCAACGCCATGAAGTGGTACGCCACCGAGCCCGAGCGCGGCGTCTTCGACTTCACCGACGCCGACGAGGTAGTCGCCTTCGCCAAGGCCCACCACCAGAAGGTCCGCGGCCACACCCTCATCTGGCACAACCAACTCCCCGCCTGGCTCACCGATCGCACCTGGACCGCCGACGAACTGCGCGCCGTCCTCAAGAACCACATCCAGACGGAAGTCCGGCACTTCAAGGGCCAGGTGATCCACTGGGACGTCGTCAACGAGGCCTTCAACGAGGACGGCACCTACCGCGAATCGCTCTTCTACAAGACGCTCGGCCCCGGCTACATCGCCGAGGCCCTGCGCTGGGCCCACGAGGCCGACCGGCACGCCAAGCTGTACCTCAACGACTACAACGTCGACGGGATCGGCCCCAAGAGCGATGCCTACTACGCCCTGATCAAGCAGTTGAAGGCCGACGGCGTCCCGGTGGAGGGCTTCGGCATCCAGGGTCATCTGGCGCTCCAGTACGGCTTCCCCACCGACGTCCGGCAGAACATGCAGCGCTTCGCCGACCTCGGGGTCGAGGTGGCGATCACCGAGCTCGACATCCGAATGGCCCTCCCCGCGACCCCTTCGATGCTCGCCACCCAGGCCACCTGGTACGCCGACTACGTCAAGGCCTGCCTGGCGGTCAAGAAGTGCGTCGGCGTCACCATCTGGGACTACACGGACAAGTACTCGTGGATCCCCTCCGTCTTCCCCGGCGAGGGCGCGGCGCTGCCCTACGACGAGAACCTGCTGCCCAAGCCCGCCTATCACTCGATCAGGAAGGTGCTGGGCGGATGATCAGGACGGCGATCGTCGGAACGGGCGGAATCGCGGGCATCTGCCACGTTCCCGCCCTGCGGGCACAGGAGCACCGGGCCGTGATCGTGGCCGCCGTCGACGTGGACGCCGCGCGCGCCGAGGCCTTCGCGGCCGAACACGGCATCCCCGCGGTCTACACCGATCTCCACACGATGCTCCGGGAGCAGAAGCCGGACCTCGTGCACCTGTGCACGCCTCCGTTCCTGCACGCCGACCAGGCCGTGGCCTGCCTGGAGTCGGGCGCGTGGGTCTGGTGCGAGAAGCCGGTGGCCCTGTCGCTGGCCGAGCTCGACCGCATCCGCGGCGCCGAGGGGCCCGCCGTCGCGGGCGCGGTGTTCCAGCACAGGTACGGCTCGGGGGCCCGGTACCTGCGCGACCGGATCGCGGCCGGGACGCTGGGTCGTCCGCTCGTCGCGCAGTGCGTCACGGCGTGGTACCGCGACGACGCCTACTACGACGTGCCCTGGCGCGGCACCTGGGAGGGCGAGGGCGGTGGCCCGACCCTGGGCCACGGCATCCACCAGATGGACCTGATGCTCGCTGTGCTCGGCGAGTGGGCCGAGGTGCGCGCGATGGCCGGCCGCCTCGAGCGCGACATTCAGACCGAGGACGTGTCCGCGGCCCTGGTCCGGTTCGACAACGGAGCCATCGCGACGGTCGTCAACAGCGTCCTTTCCCCGCGCGAGGAGAGCTACCTGCGGTTCGATCTCACCGACACCACGGTCGAGCTGCGGCATCTCTACGGCTACTCCAACGCGGACTGGACGTTCACCACCAGGTCGTCCGGCGCGAAGTGGGAGCCGCCGGACGACCTGCCCAGCTCGCACACCGCCCAGCTCGCGGCCTTCCTGGACGGCTACGAGGCGGGTACCCGGCCCGACCTCGGCAGGCTCACCATCGAGTTGGTCACCGCCTTGTACAAGGCCGCGATCACCGGCCTGCCGGTCCGGCGCGGAGAGATCGACGCAGCCGACCCGTTCTACGGTTCCCTCAACGGAGGGCGCCCGGGGGTGTTCCGATGACGTTCGAACTCCTCGAGAACGAGGACTCGCTGACCGTCCGGGCTCGCGACGTCGACCTCTTCCGGTACGTGCACCGGCCGGTCATGGCCCCCTTCGAGGCGCCGAAGCCCTACCTGCATCCGGTACGCACGCTCGCCGGCGACGTGGTCACCGGGTACCGGCCGCACGACCACCGCTGGCACAAGGGCATCCAGATCACGGCGTCGTGGGTGTCGGGGCAGAACTTCTGGGGCGGCGGCACGTACCTGCGCGGCCAGGGCTACGTGGACCTGCCGAACATCGGCACGATGCGCAGCCTCACCGTGTCCGCCGAAACGGGCCAAGGCCGCGCCGTGATCACCGAAGCCCTGGCCTGGCACACGCTGGCGGGGGAGCACTGGATCGACGAGCGTCGCACGCTGACCGGACACGACGTCGGGGCCGACTTCTGGACCCTGGACGTCACGACCTCGCTGACCAACGTCCGCGACACCGAGCTGGTGTTCGGCAGCCCCGGCACGCAGGGCAGAGAGCTCGCCGGATACTCCGGCCTGTTCTGGCGCGGCCCGCGCGAGTTCACCGGCGGCGAAGTGATCGGCCCCGCGATGGGCGAACAGGGCGACTGGCTGGCCTTCATCGGCGCGCACGACGAGGTCGACCGCTCCTCCACGCTCCTGTTCCTGGACGATCCCGAGGCCCCCTGCCACTGGTTCGTCCGCAGTGGACCCATCCCCGCCGTCAACCCGTCCCTGGCGTTCGACAAGGAACTGCCACTGGCCCCCGGCGACACCCTGTCGCGCCGCTACCGGATCGTCGTGGCCGACGGCGCATGGACCGCCGGGCGCCTGTCCCACCACATCGCGGAACACCCGTGGTGACCCCGCTCCCCGGCGGGGTGGGGATCTCCGGGTTGACCGTCTACGACTGGGAGGCCGCCGACGGGCTGTGCGGCGGCACGCCCCACATGCACCTCGTCTGCTCCGAGGCCTACGTCGTCACCGGCGGCGCGGGCAGCGTCCAGACCCTCACCACCTCCGGCTTCGCCGACACCCCGCTGCTCCCCGGCGACGTCGTCTGGTTCACCCCCGGCACGATCCACCGCCTCGTCAACGACGGTGGCCTGCGTCTCGTGGTGCTCATGCAGAACAGCGGACTCCCCGAGGCGGGCGACGCCGTCTTCACCTTCCCTGCTCCGGTGCTGGCCGATCCCCACGCCTACCGGAAGGCGGCCGCCCTGACCGGCGACCATTCCGCGGCAGCGCGCCGCCGCCGCGACCTGGCAGTCGAGGGTTTCCTGGCCTTGCGCGAAGGCGGGCTGCAGGAGTTCCACATCGCGGCCCACCGCCTGAAGAGCGCGCTCCTGGACGCCTGGTGGATCCGCTGGCGGGACGGCCCCCTGGCCGCAGCCGTCACGACAGGCCGTCAGCTGGAACGGCTGAAGGCCGGAGACCTCTCTCATCTGGACCACGGCGAAGTGTCACGCCTGGAGTGCCCGGAGCACCAACGCTTCGGCATGTGCGGCCGCCTTCACACCTATCCCGTCCCAGACCCCCTGACGCGGCCGCTCGGCGGTTCGCCGGGGTCGCCTCACCCCCGCCCCCCAAAGGAGCTCTTCTGATGTGGTTTCGCCATCCGCCTCGGGTCCTGAGACTCGTACTCGCGGTCCTTTCGTCCTTGCTGCTCGGGGCTGCTCTCCTCGGTACCCAGCCCGCCGTCGCCGCCGCCGCGGCGACCGTCGACCCCAACGCCTCGTACGCGCTGGTCAACCGCAGCAGCGGTAAGGCCCTGGACGTCTACAACCTGGCGACCAACGACGGCGCGCGCGTCACCCAGTGGACCAGGAACGACCAGAACCAGCAGCTGTGGCAGTTCGTCGACTCCGGAGACGGTTACTACCGCATCAAGTCCCGCCACTCCGGCAAGGTGCTGGACGTCTCCGGCCGGTCCACCGCCAACGGCGCCTCGATCGTCCAGTGGAGCGACGTGAACGGTACCAACCAGCAGTGGCGGCCGGCCGACAGCTCGGACGGCTACGTGAGGTTCATCGCGCGCCACAGCAACAAGGCCCTCGAAGTACAAGGCGCCTCCACCGCCGACAACGCGAACATCGTCCAGTACGACGACTGGGGCGGCGCCAACCAGCAGTGGCAGCTCGTCCCGGTCGGCGCCGGCAACCCCGGCACGTGCGATCTTCCGTCGACGTACCGCTGGACTTCCACGGGCGCGCTGGCGCAGCCCAAGGCCGGGTGGGCCTCGCTCAAGGACTTCACCGTCGCCCCCTACAACGGCAAGCACCTCGTCTATGGGACGACGCACGGCTCGGGACAGGACTCGGGCTGGGGCTCGATGAACTTCGGCCCGTTCACCAACTGGTCCGATATGGCCTCGGCCGGCCAGAACACGATGTCGAACTCCGCCGTCGCGCCCACGCTCTTCTACTTCGCGCCGAAGAACATCTGGGTGCTCGCCTACCAGTGGGGGGGTGGGGGCGCCTTCTCCTACCGGACGTCGAGCGACCCCTCCGACCCCAATGGCTGGTCATCGCAGCAGGTGCTCTTCTCCGGAAGCATCACCGGCTCCGGAACAGGTCCCATCGATCAGACGCTCATCGCTGACGGCACGAACATGTACCTGTTCTTCGCCGGTGACAACGGCAAGATCTACCGGGCCAGCATGCCGATCGGGAACTTCCCGGGCAGTTTCGGCTCGACCTACACAACGATCATGAGCGATACGACGAACAACCTGTTCGAAGCGCCTCAGGTCTACAAGCTCCAGGGCCAGGACCGCTACCTCATGATCGTAGAGGCGGTCGGGTCGCAGGGTCGCTACTTCCGCTCGTTCACGGCCACCAGTCTGAACGGCTCATGGACACCCCAGGCCGCGACCGAGAGCAACCCCTTCGCCGGCAAGGCCAACAGTGGCGCCACCTGGACCAACGACATCAGCCATGGCGAACTGATCCGCACCAGCGCCGATCAGACCTTCACCGTCGATCCCTGCAACCTGCAATTCCTCTACCAGGGACGCAACCCCAACATCGGCGGCGACTACGGCCAATGGCCCTACCGGCCGGCTCTGTTGACACGGCAGCGCTGACAACGTGACACCGCTCCGGCTCCGATGAGGAGCCGGCCCTGAGCACCGGGTTCACGGGGTGGCCGGCCCACCCCGTGAACCCGGTCTTCGATTCACCAAGGAGCGATCTTCATGCGCAGGAAACGCAACCGCACGCTGCTGACCAAGGCGGCCCTGGCCCTGGCCGTGGCCTCCACGCTCACCCCCGCCCCCCAGGCTCAAGCGCTCGACAACGGCGTGGGCCGCACCCCGCCGATGGGGTGGAACACCTGGAAC
The DNA here is from genome assembly GCF_042880975.1 of Streptomyces sp. NPDC058289. Taxonomy (NCBI): domain Bacteria; kingdom Bacillati; phylum Actinomycetota; class Actinomycetes; order Kitasatosporales; family Streptomycetaceae; genus Streptomyces; species Streptomyces sp. NPDC058289. The sequence goes on along the minus strand of NZ_JBHVYI010000029.1, from coordinate 41,496 downwards.
ACCTTCGGCTGCAACATCAACGAGACGCTGATCCGCCAGACTGCCGACTCGATGGTCAGCTCCGGCATGCGTGACCTCGGATATCAGTACGTCGTCGTCGACGACTGCTGGTTCGACCCCACTCGCGACTCCGCCGGCAACTTGCAGGCCAATCCGTCGAGATTCCCCAGCGGCATGAAGGCGCTCGGCGACTACCTGCACACCCGGGGCCTGAAGTTCGGCCTCTACCAAGCACCCCTGGACCGGACCTGCGCCCAGTACTTCGGCTCCTATCCGGGCGCCACCGGCAGTCTCAACCACGAGGTCCAGGACGCCCGGCAGTTCGCCGCCTGGGGCGTCGACTATCTCAAGTACGACTGGTGTTCCCCCACCGGCACCATCGACGACCAGGTCCGCACCTTCGCGAAGATGCGCGACGCGCTGGCGGCCACCGGCCGGCCGATCCTCTACAGCATCAACTCCAACAGCATCCACGAGAAGACCGGCCCGCAGCGCAACTGGGGCGACGTCGCCAACATCTGGCGCACGACCGAGGACATCACCAACGTCTGGAACTCAGGTCAGACCAACGGCTATCCGATGGGCGTCCAGAACATCGTCAACGTCAACGCGCCGCTGTCGGGCTACGCCAAGCCGGGGCAGTTCAACGACCCCGACATGATGGTGGTCGGCCGGGGCGGCATGACCGACACCGAGATGCGCAGCCACTTCGCCCTCTGGGCGATGATGGCCGCTCCACTGATCGCGGGCAACGACATGCGGAACATGGACGCCGCGACCGCCACGATCATGAAGAACCAGAACCTGATCGCCCTCAATCAGGACCCGCTCGGCCTCCAGGCCACCCAGGTCGGCAACGACGGCACCCGCCGCATCCTGGCCAAACGGCTGAGCAACGGCGACGTCGCGGTCGCGCTGTTCAACCAGGGCGGCAGCGCGACGACGATCAGCACCACCGCCTCGGCGATCGGCATGTCCGGAAACTCCTTCAGCCTGCGGGAGAGCTGGACGAACGCCGTCACCTCGACCACCGGAGCCATCTCGGCGAGCGTGCCGGCCCACGGCACCGTGGTGTTCCGGGTCAGCGGCGGAGCGCCCACCCCCGCGTCCACGATCCAGGGCGTGGGGTCGGGTAGATGCCTCGATGTCGCCGGAGCCTCCCAGGCGAACGGAACCCGGGTGGACATCTGGGACTGCCACGGTCAGAGCAACCAGCAGTGGACCTCCACGGCAGCCGGTGAATTGCGGGTCTACGGAAACAAATGCCTCGACGTGAACAACAAAGGCACCGCCGACGGCACCAGCGTGCTCCTTTGGGACTGCAACGGCCAGACCAACCAGAAGTGGCGTTTCAACACCGACGGAAGCATCACGGCCCTCGGTGCGAACAAGTGCCTGGACGTACCCAGCAACTCCACGGCCAACGGCGCCTACGTCCAGATCTGGACATGCAGCAATGCCGCCAACCAACGGTGGACGCGTCCGACCGTGGCGATCTCCTGAAGCGGGGGGTGGCTCAGATATCAGTCGTTGCGGCGTGCGGCGCGGCGTCGAGCGGCCCGGCCCAGCCCCGCAGCAGTGACAGCGGCCCGGGCGCGTACGCGCGGATCGCCGCCGCGGGGTCCTCCTGGTCCAGGGCCGCGGCGTGGGACACGACGGCCGGGTCGACCTGTGCGAGATCCGCGCCGCGCCGGACGGTGGCGAGCACTCTGGCCCCGCCCCAGCGAGCGAGCTGCGCGGCCAGGGAGCCGACCCCGCCCAGGACGCCGTGCACCAGCACGAGCTTGCCGTCGACCGGGCCGTCGGCGAACACGGCGCGGTGGGCGGTGATGCCGGGGATGCCCAGGGTTGCGCCGACCCGCCGTCCGACCCGGCGCTCGTCGACCCCCTCGCCCACGGCGTCGGCGACGCCGGCGGCGTCGCTGTGCGGGATCACCCGTGGGTAGGGCATCGACGAGCCGAGCCGGCCGCGCCGCTTCTTGGTGTCGCCGGGGGTGTATCCGTCACTGCCCGGTCCGGTTGGTGAGGGGCTGTTGAGAGGCGGTCGGTGGTGTGAACAGTGCCTGGACGGTTTCGGTGGCGAGGTCTCGCAGCCAGGTGTGGGCGCGGTCGTTGTCGTAGCGCTGGTGCCACAGCAGGTACAGGGGTACGTCGGGCAGCGGGAGCGGCGGCGGCAGTGTGGCCAGGCCGAGTTGGTCCCGGGCCGTGCGGGTGACCGCGTCGGGGAGGGTGACGACCAGGTCGGTGTCGTGGGCGAGTTGCAGGGCGAAGGCGGCGGTGGGTCCGGCGGCGACGACGCGTCGTTCGAGGCCGCGTGAGGTCAGGGCGTCGTCGATCGGGTCGCGCAGGCTTCCGCGCCGCGAAACGGTGAGGTGTTCGGCGGCTGCGTAGCGCTCCAGGCTCAGCGGGCCTTCGGTGAGCGGGTGGCCCGGACGGACGGCGACGATCAGCCGGTCCCTGCCGACGAGGCGGTGGCGGATGTCGGGGAGCGTCGGAGCGCTCGAGCTCGATTCGAGGTCGACCTCACCCCGGCGCAGCTCGGCGTCGTCCGTCCCGGGCTCGGCGGACAGGCGCAGCCGGACGCCGGGGGCCTGATGGTGGACGGCGGCGACCAAGGCCGTGCCGGAGGACGCGGTCAGGGCGTCGTGCCAGCGCACGGTGAACACCCGGTCCAGAGCAGCCAGGTCGAGTTCCTGCTGCGCGGACAGAAGCTGGTGGGCCTGCTGCACCAGAGCATGGACCTCGGCGCGCATGGCCAGCGCGCGGGTGGTGGGGACCATGCTGCGGCCGGTGCGGACCAGGATCTCGTCGCCGGTGGCCTTGCGGATGCGGCCCAGGGAGCGGCTCATCGCCGGTGAGGTGACGTGGAGACGTGCTGCCGCGCCGGCGACGCTCCCCTCTTCCAGCAGGGCGTCCAGGGCCGTGAGCAGGTTCAGATCCAGTTGCATGACAGTAACTCTACAAGTGCAAAGCATGCACTTGTTGTTAATGATCGGGCGGCCTACCTTCGAAGTGCGGGGGCGAGACAACCGCCCCGCTCAGACCGATCCCAGGGAGCCCGCCATGAGCACAGCCATGCCTTTCGCCGCCGGTACGACGCTCCTGTCCGAGGTGACCGCCGCGGTGCAGACCGCCGGCGCCACACTGCGCGACCGCTACACCTCGCACCCCCGGGGCGTGAGCCTGGACGAGGTCGTCGGCGAGATCCACGCCAACGACGACGCGGTGCTGGCCGTGCTGCGGGAACCACTGCTGCGGGCCCGGCCGGGGTCGCAGTGGGCCGAGGACGAGCTGGCCGGCGGCGCGCTCCCGCCCGGGGAGTGGTGGGTCGTCGACCCCGCCGAGGGCAACATCAACCACGTCCACGGCCTGGACGACTGGGCCGTCACCGCCACCCTCGTCCGCGACAACCAGCCCGTACTCACCGTCGTCCACCTGCCGCTGTCCGGCGACGCCTACACCGCGGTCGCCGGCGCCGGTGCCCACCTCAACGGCCGGCCCCTGAAGGTGTCCGCCAAGAACGACCTGGGCGCCGCGCTCATCGGCACCGGCCAGGCCAAGCCCGGCGAGGACGAGCGCACCTTCCGGCGGATCGGCGACTCCGTCACCGCCATGCTCATCAACGGCCTGGTCGTGCGCGTGTCCGTACCCGCCACCATGCAGCTCATCCACGTCGCCGCCGGACGCACGGACGCGTTCTGGCAGTACTCCGACGTCCGCTCCGGTCTGGTCGCCGGCGCCCTACTGGTCTCCGAAGCCGGCGGCACCGTCACCGACCTGACGGGCGAACCCTGGAACACCGCCAGCCGCGACTTCCTGGCCGCCGCCCCCGGCATCCACGCCGCCGCCCTCAAGGTCCTCTCGCCGATCGCCTGACCGGCAGCCCCCGCTCTTCCCCACCCGATACCCCGAGGAGCATCACCCCATGACCAGCATCGGCATCCTGGGCGCCGGCCGCGTCGGCACCCACCTCGCCCGCAAGCTCTCCGCAGCCGGACACCACATCACCCTCGGCAGCCAGAACCCCGAGGACACCGCCACCCGCACCATCGAGCTCGCCCCGCACGTCGCCTTCGCCGACCAGCGCACCACCGCCCGCACCACGGACATCGTGATCAACGCGACGCCCGGCGACAGCTCCCTGGACCGCCTCACCGACCTGCGCACCGAACTCGCCGGAAAGATCCTCATCGACGTCTCCAACGCCACCCGCGACACCGCTGACGGCCTGCCCGGCGACCTCTGCTATCCCGGCAGCAGCCTCGCCGAGAAGCTCCAGGCCGCGCTCCCCGAAACCCGGGTGGTCAAGACCCTCAACACCATGCTGTTCATGGTCATGACCGCTCCCGAAACCCTGACCACCCCACCGACCGCCTATCTCTCGGGCGACGACGCCCACGCGAAGAAGACCGTCACCGGCCTGCTCGGCGACTTGGGCTGGCAGCCCGAACGGATCGAGGACCTCGGCGACATCACCACAGCACGCGCCACCGAGGCCATGATCCTGGTCGTGCCCCACATCCTGCGCCGACACGGCTTCAAGCCCTTCGCCGTCTCCCTCGCCCGCTGACCCACCAAGACCGGGTTCAGACCAAAACCAGCCAGCGGGCTCGGGCTCGTGAGAGGCGGCCGGCTGCCGGCAGGGACAACGCCCACCGGGTTGTGTTCGCCCCGATGCCGACGTGGAGCTTCGATGGGTGACTACTCAGACGGGTTGTGGGGGTAGAGGATCCCGTGGACGGCGAGCGCCCGTGCCTTGAGGGGCTCGGGGAGGTTGCCGAAGGCGCAGTCGTCGTACGGGTAGTTGGCGAAGACTGCGGCGAGGACGACCTCGAGGGCGTCTTCCGCCCTCTCATCGGACCATCCGGTCCCGCTCGCCACCGATGTACCGACCTGATGCCAGACGCTCATCCGATCGCCTGCGGAGGGCTTGCTCCTGCCGTTCGTGACGATTCGGCCGCGCCAAATCGGTGCTGCAAGGCGCGACTGCATGGTGGCCGAGCGCATCACTGGGCCACGGGTCTGTAGGAACACGGTGGTGCACGTGGCTGCGCAGTTCATGGACGTAAAGTCGACTGCGGAATACCTCAATATGTCTGTTCAGTGGGTGTACCGGGAAGCGTCGAGGCTGGGTCTGACGGCTTGTCTCGGTCAGCTCGAGTTCTCGATGCGCGCGAGCCACTCGACGAGGAGAGCGCGCAGGAGTTCGGGCTTCTCGTGGGGAAGGGCGTGCCCCGCGTCGTCGACCACGGAGAGAGATGCGTGTGGGTAGTGGTCGACGAGGTCGGCTGCCGTGGCGTACCCGACCGTGGAGTCCAGCCGCCCCGCGACGACCAGGGTTGGACCCGCAAAGGCCGGCGCGCGAATGGGGGTGAGCACCCACCGTTCGCCGATTCGCTCGAGTGCTGACTCGTCGACGAGCGCCGCGGCGGGGGCGACGTAACGCTCGTACCGTTCGAGCATCTCCGGGGTCTGGACCACGAAGTAGCTCCGGAAGACGTCATCGCCGATCTCACCCGATCCGGTCGCGACGCGGTGTTCAGGCACGTCGCGAAGTCCAGGCAGCAACGGACACACGAGCGCCAGACCGGCGACCTGCGCCGGGCGCCTCGCGGCCATCGCCTGCGCGAAGTACGCGCCTGCCGAGTGACCGACGAGGAGGAACGCCGTCCCGCCGGTGACCTCTTCCGCGAACGCGAGCAGGGTGTCGAGGACGTCGTCGGCGCTGCGCAGCGATTCTGGAGCGATGGTCAGGCCCATGCCGGGGAGATCCGGATAGATCCGCCGCAGCCCCACCACACCGTTGAACACCGGCTCGAAGCAGGCCTCTGCCTCGTGGTGGTCGACGCCGGCGCCGTGAAGCACCAGCACGGGCCGACCGGTCCCGTGCTCGACGTAGTGGACCACGACCCTGCCCACACGGATTTCCATCCGCGCATGCTAACCGTGCCGGCGGCGCGACAAAGCAAACCTGACCGGGTAGGGCTGTTGGCCAACACGTTGGAGAGTCGCCACGTTGGCTACCGGCTGCGCAGCGGCCTTCAGCGTGAGGTGCCGACCGGTCCGAGCCGCGGGCCGTGAACAGCGCGGGCGGCCGAGCTGCGCAAGGCCTCGCTGCGACTGCTGAGGCGTCATGACCATCTTGCCCGTAGCCCCACAGCACGATCCGCTCCGTGCCGGCGGGGCCGGGGCGCCATCAGGAACTGCCGCGGCCAGAGCACCGAGGAGCCGGATCAATGCTGCGGGGACGACGCGCACCCCGGCGAACAGGCCGGCGGCCCCCCATAGCACCCCGCATGCGCAGAGTCCGGCCCGATTGCAGTCACCTGGCCGGGCTCAGTGGTGCCTTCAGCGCCGCACCGCGCGGGCAAGCGGTCCAAGGACCGGTGCAGGCCTTCGACCAGGCGGGCCCTGCCCTGTGCGTACGGGAGGACGCCGAGTCCCGATGACGTCACCGACAGGTGCCGGCCCGCTTCGGCCAGGGCGCATGCCAGCAGTTCGCCGAGCTCGGCCCCTGCCGACAGTCCGGCGGCCCGGGCCTGAAGCTCCTCCCGGATGACCCGGGCGTGGCCCGTCAGTTCGAGTGCTGCCAGGTCGATGTCTCGTACCGGCGGGGCTGTCGCCGAGGCCCAGGTGAGTACCTGGGCCGCCAGCGTCAGGTGCACCTCTCGGTCAAGGGGCAGGCCGTGACCCACCTTTCCGTCCGGATCCTCCACGAACCGCGCACCGGCCACGACAACGCCTCCTCGCATCCACACCCAACGCCTCATCCGAGCCCGGCCGACGGCACCACGCGCTGGGCTCGTGCATCCTTCGGATCAGGGCAGCCGAACGGATGCATCCGTGGTCCAGTGCGGCACCGTGGAGTGGTGGAGGACGGCGTGGGCGACCGCCGTGCCGGCCGCCATGCCGTCCCGTACCTCGGGGGCGACCAGCGCCGGGTCGAAGGTGAAGGCGGGCGGCACCGCGACGACCTTGCGTGACCTGGTGTTTCCTCCAGGACCGTGAATGACGGAGCGACACCTGGCCCGAACGGTAAGGACCGGCGGTCCCACTCCGTCGGAATCGGCCTCGCTTCGGCCGGCCTTCTCGGTCCGGCGTGGCGTTCAACGGCATTGCTTCGAGGGACGTTCGGCCGCGCGGTGCGGGCCGTTCGCCCCCGGGGCACACCGTCCTGCGGGCGGGGACAGTGGCGAAGGGCAGGTACACGGCCTGCCGTGAGGGAAGGCTTCGACGTCATGGCTCTCCACCAGCACCGCCAGCCCGGGACGTCCTTCGCGGGGTGGCGGAAGGTCACCTCGGCCACCACATCGTCCGACAGCACGACCGACGAGCTCGCCGCGCCTCTGGCCGTCGCGCGCATCGCGGCGACGACCCGCCTGTTGACCTCGCTCACGTTCCTCTGGGCTTTCGGTGACAAGGCGTTCGGCTGGGGGTACGCGACGCCGGCGGGCAAGGGGTGGATCGACGGCGGTTCTCCCACCAAGGGCTTCTTGAGCCATGTCGCCGCCGGGCCGCTGGAGGGTACCTTCCATGCCTGGGCCGGGGCAGCCTGGGTCGACTGGGCCTTCATGCTGGGGCTGCTCGGCATCGGCCTCGCTTTGGCCAGTGGCGTCGCCCTGCGGGCCGCGGCTGCCGCGGGCACCGTGATGATGGCGCTCATGTGGGCCGCCGAGTGGCCTCCGGCACGGCACCTCTCGGACGGCAGCCTCAGCATGTCGACGAATCCGCTGGTGGACTATCACGTCCTGTACGCGGCCGTCCTGGTGATGCTGGCGGTGATCGGTGCCGGTCGCGTCTGGGGGCTGGGCACCGTCTGGCGGAGCCTGCCCCTCGTCCGCCGCAACGGGTGGCTCCTGTAGCGGAAGCGTCGCGGCGTCTCTGTGACGGGCGACGACCTCGCTCGAGCCTTGCGATGACGACCACTGGACCACCGAGCAGGAATGAGGCGGCAGGCCTACCGGACTTCGAGGACGTCGGCCGCCGGACGGCGGGGCGTCTCGGGGCCCTGAGGGCCGTAGCCGAGGCGCAGGACCATGTGGACGTGGCCCATCGCGGCGACCGGGTCGCGGACGGCCCAGCGCAGTTCGGGCCATTCGAGGGGCTGCGATGTCATCGATGCGACGAGCCCGTCGGACGTGGCCTGGAGCAGCACGCGCTGCAGTGCCTGGCCGGCGATCAGCCAGTCCGCCGGGGTGTCTTCCGGCGTGCCCAGCAGCGCGATGCGGGGGTGCTCTTCGAACACGGCCGACTCACGCCCCGGAACGGGGCGCCAGCTGCCGAAGTCGCGTACCGGAGCGCGGGATCCCGTCTGGCTGGGGCCGAACGCGTACCCGGGGATGCCCGCGTCGCGCGGTCCGCCGGGCGCCGTATCGGAGTGCGTCCAGCGCGCGGTCTCCTCCCGTGCCGCAGGATCCACGGCCTCGCGGTGTTCGGAGTCGTGTACGAGGTCCAGTACGGCCTCGGTGTGCCAGGTGTCGGGCAGGACCAGCCTGGCTCCTTCGAGGAGGGCCGCCGCGCAGAGTCCGTCCTGCACGGCGGACGGGATCTCCTCGCCGGTGAAGGGGAAGCGGCTGGTGTGGCGGCGTCGGACAGCGGGGTGCAGGGCTGCGAGGTCGCGGTCCGCGGTCTGGGTCTCCCGTAGCACCACCTCTGCCAGGTACAACGGTCGTTCCTTCTCGGGCAGGAGCGTGACGGCCGTCGCCCAGCCGGCTGCCGCCGCGGCCACCCGGAGGGTGAACAGAGCCGCGGCGCACCCCAGATGGAGGGCCCGAAGGTCCGGGTCGGTGTGGGGCATGGCGCGTTCGGGGTCGCCGTGCAGCTCGATGGTGAGGTCGTCGGGCCGCAGGACGAAGCGCCACGGCTGGGCGTTGTGCATGGACGGGGCGGTGACGGCGTCCTCGACGAGGGCGAGGACGGTGCTGCGGTCGAGGCGGGCTGGGGACACGGTGTGATCCTGTCTGTGCGGGCGCGTCAGTCGTGCGCCACGACGGCTACCGGCACCGTGCAGTGGTGTACGACCGCGTGTGCGACCGATCCGATGTGGGCGCCGAAGGCAGAGCTGCGGATACGGCGGCCGATGACGACGAGCGCCGAGTCGTGGGCCGCCTCCAGGACGTGGACGGCTGCCTGGCCGACCGGTGTGCTCCTGTCGACTTCGACAGCGGGGTACTTGTCGCACCAGGGCGCGACCATGTCGTCCAGGGCGACGGCGACAGCGCGGCTCATTTCCTGGAGGAGGGCAGGGTCGAGGTCGGGGGCGTAGCTGAGGACCGGAGGAGGGGTCCAGGCGTGCACCACGCGCAAGCGGTGCCCACGTCGCGAGGCCGCGTCGAACGCGAAGCCCAGCAGCTCGCCGCACGGACGCCGGGCGTCCACGCCCGCGACGACCGCGCCGTCCGCCGCGATGACCGCGCTGTCCGCCGCGACGACGGCGCCGTCCGCCGTGATGACCGCGCCGTCCGCCGGGGCGTCGGCCGAAGCCCGGACGAGGACCACCGGGCGTCGAGCTCGGGCGACGGTTCCCGACGCGACCGATCCCATGACGAAGCCGGCCATGCCGCCGAGTCCGCGCGAGCCGAGGACGAGCATCGACGAGGTGTCGGCCGCCCGCGCGAGTGCCTCTGGGGGAAGGCCGCCCCGGCGGTGCGTGGTGATCTCCAGCCCGGGATGCAGCGCGAGGAGCGCGCCCGCGGTCTCCTCCAGCAGGGCGTCCGCCCACCGCCGGGTGATCTCGCCGGTCGAGGCCGTGTGCGGAGGGTGCTCCAGCCACTCCTCTACGTGGACGATCTCCAGCGGTACTCCTCGCAGGAGGGCTTCGCCGGCAGCCCACTGCGCGGCGGCGGTGCTCTCGGCGGAGCCGTCCAAGCCCACCGCGACATGGTCCGTCATGCAGCTCATCTCCCTCGGATGGGGTCGGGTGCCGCCTTTCAAGCGTCCACCTCCCGGACCCGCGGCGCAGGCGGTGACGCGCAGTAGCCGTCAGTCGTGAGCGAGCACGGCGACGGGGGCGGCCGTGCGGTGCAGCACGGCGTGGGTCACGGGGCCACGCTTCGTGCCCGACGGGGAGCGCCGTAGGCGCCTGCCCATGACGACCGGATCCGCGCTCGTCGTGGTGTGAACGCACGTTCGACATCGGGATCGAGGAAGGTTGTAGCCGAAGACCACCGCAGGCGGCTCGGACCCGGGCACTGGCGGGCTCAGTACGGCCAGGACCAGTCCGCGACCTCCGGCAGGTCGGTGCCGTGCTCGCGGATCCAGCTGTGGTGGCGGATGCGCTGGTCGGCCATGGTCTGGCGCAGCCCTTCCGCGCGGCCGGCGAGGCCGGGGACGCGGTCGAGGACGTCCATGACGAGCCGGTAGCGGTCGAGGTCGTTGCGCACGACCATGTCGAAGGGTGTGGTCGTGGTTCCGGACTCCTTGTAGCCGCGGACGTGCAGGTGGGCGTGGCCGGTCCGGCGGTAGGCGAGGCGGTGGATCAGCCACGGATAGCCGTGGTACGCGAAGACCACCGGCTTGTCGGTGGTGAAGAGGGCGTTGTACTCGGTGTCGGTCATGCCGTGCGGGTGTTCCTCGTGGGGCATCAGTCGGGCGATGTCGACGACGTTGACGACCCGGACGGCCAGCGAGGGGAGGTGCTCGCGGAGCAGGGCCGAGGCGGCCAAGACCTCCATGGTGGGCACGTCCCCGGCGCAGCCGAGCACGACGTCCGGCGTGCGGGAGCCGTGGTCGGTTCCCGCCCACTCCCAGATGCCGGCGCCCCGCGTGACGTGGACACGGGCCTCTTCGATGGACAGCCAGTCGAAGGAGGGCTGTTTCCCGGCGACGATCACGTTGACCTGGTCGCGGCTGCGCAGGGCGTGATCGGCCACGGCGAGGAGGGTGTTGGCGTCCGGCGGGAAGTAGGCGCGTACGACTTCGGGGCTCTTGTTGAGGACGTGGTCGACGAACCCGGGGTCCTGGTGGGAGAAGCCGTTGTTGTCCTGGCGCCAGACGTGCGAGGTGAGCAGGTAGTTGAGGGAGGCGATGGGTGCGCGCCACGGCAGGTCGCGCGAGGTCTTCAGCCATTTGATGTGCTGGCCGACCATGGAGTCGACGATGTGGGCGAAGGCCTCGTAGGTGGAGAAGAGTCCGTGGCGGCCGGTGAGGAGGTACCCCTCCAGCCAACCCTGGCAGACGTGTTCGGACAGGATCTCCATGACGCGGCCGTCCCGGGACAGGTTCCTGTCCGTGGCCTCCGTCAGCCCCTGCCAGGCCTTGCCGGTGACGTCGTACAGGTCGTCCAGCCGGTTGGAGGCGGTCTCGTCCGGACCGACGACCCGGAAGTCCCGCCGCTCAACCGTGTCTCGCATGATCCGGGTGAGGAGGTGGCCGAGGACCCGGGTCGGTTCGTGGAGGCTGCTGCCCGGCTTGCCGACGGGAACGGCATACGCGTCGAGCGCGGGCAGCGGCAGCGGTCGCAGCAGCCGGCCGCCGTTCGCGTACGGGACGGCGCCCAGGCGGCGCCCGCCCTGCGGGACACAAGCGAGAACCTGCTCGGAGGGTCGCCCGTCGGCATCGAAGAGCTCCTCCGGCCGGTACGAGCGCAGCCAGTCCTCCAACTGCTCGAGGTGTGCAGGGTTCTCGCGCACCCCGGCGAGCGGGACCTGGTGCGCCCGCCAGGTGCCTTCGACCTGCCGGCCGTCGACGGTCGCGGGTCCGGTCCAGCCCTTCGGGGTGCGTAGGACGATCATCGGCCAGCGTGCGTACTCCCGGCCCGGATCGGTGCCCGCCGCGCGCGCCTCCTGCTGGATGGCGGAGATGCGGTCCACGGCGTGATCCATCGCGCGAGCCATGGCCCGGTGCACCAGGGCGGGGTCGCTGCCGGTCACGTACAGCGGCTCGTGCCCGTATCCCCTGAGCAGCGAGTCGAGTTCGGCTTCGGGGATGCGTGACAGCACGGTCGGGTTGGCGATCTTGTACCCGTTGAGGTGCAGGATCGGCAGGACCGCGCCGTCGTGGACCGGGTCGAGGAACTTGTTGGAGTGCCAGGACGCGGCCAGCGGCCCGGTTTCGGCCTCGCCGTCGCCGATGACGCAGGCGACCAGCAGGCCGGGGTGGTCGAAGGCGGCTCCGTAGGCGTGGGCGAGGGAGTACCCGAGCTCGCCGCCTTCGTGGATGGAGCCGGGTGTCTCGGGCGCCACGTGGCTCGGCACGCCTCCGGGGAACGAGAACTGCCGGAACAGCATGTCCATGCCGGCCGCGTCGCGCGTGATGTCCGGGTAGGTCTCGGTGTACGTGCCCTCCAGCCAGGAGTTGGCGAGCACGGCGGGACCTCCGTGGCCCGGACCCCAGACGCACAGGGCGTTCAGCGACCGGTCCTTGATCACGCGGTTGAGATGGGTGTGGACGAGGTTCAGGCCGGGGGAGGTGCCCCAGTGGCCGAGCAGCCGCGGCTTGATGTGCTCCGGCCGCAGCGGCTCGGTGAGCAGGGGGTTGTCCATGAGGTAGATCTGGCCGACTGTCAGGTAGTTGGCGGCGCGCCAGTGCGCGTCGAGGTCCGAGATGGGGTGCGCGGTCATGCCCGCTCCTGCATACGACGGTCCGGGACGTTCGTCGACTGAGCCGATACCGACACTTTGCGCGCCTTCGGCGGTCGCCGGGAGGGGAGGACCGGCCCTCGGAGAGGGACTGTCGGCCCCTGTGTGCCGAGGCGCCCGGCGGCGAAGGTGAGTTCAGCGGCGCCGGTCCCCCCGGCCGGTGCCGCTCCCCTGCCGACCGACCCCGATGCTCCGGCATCAGTACGGAGGACAGACTCGTGAAGCGCACCCTGGTGGTCGGAGTGGACGGATCCCCCCAGAGCCGGGCCGCGGCGGACTGGGCAGCACGAGAGGCCGTACGGCGTGACGTTCCCCTGCACGTGGTCCACGCCTGGCTGTGGCAGCCGCTCGCAGTCCCGATCGTCCAGGACCGCGACACCGAAGCCCACCCACCGCGCCGATGACGTCCTGAAGGAGGTCGAGGGCGAGCTCACCCACCGGTACCCGGAGCTGGCCCTCACCGCGGAAGTGCTCTCCGACGCGCCCGTGCCGGCCCTCCTGCACGCCGCCAAGGGCGCGGAGTTGCTGGTGCTCGGCACGCGCGGGCACGGAGCCCTGGTCGGGTTCCTGCTGGGCTCCTACGGTCGGCAGGTGATCGCCGCCGCCGGGTGCCCCGTCGTCTCCGTACGCTCCGCGCACGGCAGGCCGTTGGCCGTACCGGAGGAGGGTGAGGTCGTGGTCGGGCAGCAGGGCGGCGTGGCGGAGTCCGCGGAGGTGCTGCGCGTCGCCTTCGAGGCTGCCGCGGCAAGGAAGGTACCGCTCCGTGCGGTCCGCGCCTGGAGTCTGCCCCCGGTCTACGGCTACAGCCCCGGGTCGATGTGGATCGCCGACCAGTTCGGTGGCCTGGAGCCGTACGAGAAGGCCGCGCTGGAGCAGGCACTGGAGCCGTGGCGGCTGAAGTACCCGGAAGTCGAGGTCGTCGCCCAGGTGGAGCAAGGCAGTGGCGGCCACGTGTTGCTGAGCGCAGCGTCGGACGCTCAGCTGCTCGTCGTCGGCCGCCGGGTCCGCGAATCGGCGGTGGGGGCGCACATCGGGTCCGTGGCCCATGCCGTCCTGCACCACGCGGTCTGTCCTGTCGCCGTGGTCCCGCACGCCTGACCCGGCCCGGGTCAGGAGGAGGCCGGGTGCCCGGCCGTCGCGTGCCCGGCCGTCGCGTGCCCGGTCGCCGACTATTCGGCGGACGGGAAGGGGTGCCGGCTCGGCGGGATCAGCGTGTGGCTGGCGATCACCGCTGCCTGGACGCGACGCTCCACCCCCAGCTTGGTGAACAGGCGGGAGATGATGTTCTTGACGGTCTTTTCGGCGAGGTACAGCCGCTTGCCGATCTCCCGGTTGGTGAGTCCCTCGCTGACCATGACGAGGATCTCCTTCTCCCGGTCGGTGAAGCCCGGAAGACCGGGGACCTGGTCCTCCTTGGGCACGTCGCCGCGCATGCGAGCCATCAGCCGGGTCGTGGCTCCGGGATCGAGCATGGACTGGCCGGCCGCGACCGTACGGACGGCGGTGACCAGGTCGGTGCCGGTGATCTGCTTCAGCACATAACCGGAGGCGCCCGCCATCACCGCGTCCAGCAGGGCCTCCTCGTCGTCGAACGAGGTGAGCATCAGGCAGGCCAGCTCGGGCATCCGCGAGCGCAGCTCGCGGCACACGCTCACGCCGTCGCCGTCCTGGAGCCGTACGTCGAGGATCGCCACCTGGGGGCGCAGTGCGGGGATGCGGATCAGGGCCTGCTCCGCCGTGCCCGCCTCGCCGATCACGTTCAGGTCCGGTTCCGCGTCCAGCAGATCGTGCACGCCGCGGCGTACGACTTCGTGGTCGTCGAGGAGGAAGACCGTGATCGGCGACTTGACGGGGGAGGGGGCACCGCTGTCGGTCATGAGGCAACTCCTTCGCCTGGTTTCGTCCGGTGCGCCCGAACTCCAGCATCCTGCCCGCCGAAGGGGCCGAACGGACAGGGCCGATGGGCCCTCATCCACCCGGTTCTCCGCGGGGTGGGCACCACGGGAAAGGGACCTTCGGCCCCTCGCGGGGGGCACATGGGCCTTCCCGGGGCCGGTCTGCGTCCGGTGAGCTGGTGCCGCACGGGGAAGGGCGCGGCTCGACCGCCGAGCCGCACACAGTGTGGAGGTTCCATGACGACCACCCTGATCGACCTGAAGGCCGCGGTGAGGAACGACGGCGACGTGCGCGTCACGTTGGCCGGAGAACTCGACGTCCACACGGCGGGGCAGGTGGAGCCCCGCCTCACCGATCTCGCCGCATCGGGTCACCGCAGCCTCGTCCTGGACCTCTCCGGGATTTCCTTCTGCGACAGCTCTGGAATCGACCTCTTCATGCGTGTGCACCACCGCTGCCGCTTGGCCGGAACCCGGCTCCGGCTGTGCGGCGTGCCGCCCCTGGTGGCCAAGTCGATGCGGGTGCTCGGCGCCGACCGCGTGCTGCGGCTCGCGGCGGCCTGATCAGGGCGGCAGTCGAAACCGGTCCCCGGGTCGGGACCATTCGGCCCTGGTTCGTGTGGTGGTCCCGAGGGAGGCTGATGGCCCGGAAGCCACAAGGACCGATCGATACCGGATGAAGGCGCGCAGCATGGACGAGGACGGCGGCATACGGCGCACCGATGGCCAGGATGGCGATGTGACGGCCACTCGGCGCATGCGGGAGCTCGACAGGGCAGAGGCGCTCGGACTGGTGGCGACGGTGTCCCTGGGGCGCATCGTCTTCACGCAGCACGCTCTGCCGGCAGTCCGTCCGGTCAACCACCTCGTCGAGGGCGAGGACATCATCGTGCGTGTCCACGACGACGGGGTGCTCGCCTCCCTGGTGGCCCCGGCCGATGTCCCCGGCGTGGTGGTCGCCTACGAAGCGGACGCCATCGATCCCGTCACCCACCTCGGCTGGAGCGTCGTCGTCACCGGCTACGCGTGCCCGGTGACCGATGCCGATGAGGCGGCCCGGTTCGCTTCCCTGCTGCGGCCCTGGGTGGGACACCCCATGACCGGAGCCCTGAGGATCCGCCCCGACCTCGTCACCGGATTCCGGCTGGAGGCGGAGCGGACGCTGCCGGAGCCGACCGGCTTGGGGTGATCGCGTCGGGGTCGTCAGCTCCCGGTGGGGAGCGGAGCCCGCCAGACGAGTCGGCTGCCCCCCTCGTCGGGGGTGTCCACGGTGAAGGATCCGCCGAGGCTCCGCGCCCGGTCGTCGAGGTTGCGCAGACCGCTTCTGCGGCCCTGGGCCGGGATGCCCCTGCCGTTGTCGGAGACCGTCAGCACGATCTCGCCCGGTTCGGCCTTGAGGGCCACGGCCACCCTGGTCGCTCCCGCGTGGCGCGCGGCGTTGCTCAGGAGCTCGCCCAGCGCCGCCATGGCGTGGTCGGCCACCTCGGACGGGACGTCCGTGTCGAGGAGTCCCTCCATGCTCAGGCGGGGCGGATGGCCGAGGGTGGTGGCCGCTTCGCCGACGGCCCGGGCCGCGCGGGCCCGTAGACCCGGTCCGCTCTCGCGGTCCTTGGTGCGCAGACCGAAGATCGTCGAGCGGATGATCTTGATCGTTTCGTCCAGGTCTTCGACGGCGCGGCTGACGCGTTCGGCGGCCCCTTCGTGCTCGACGAGCCGTGCCGCGCTCTGGAGGGTCATTCCGGTGGCGAAGAGCCGCTGGATGGCCAGGTCGTGCAGGTCCCGTGCGATCCGGTCGCGCTCCTCCAGCAGTGCTATCTGTTCCGCGTCCCGGCGCCGCTCCGCCAGCTCCAAGGCGATCGCCGCCTGACCGGCGAAGGCTACGAGCGGCTCGAGCTCGTTCTCGCCGAAGACGGGCTCTCCGGCCGGGCGCGCGAGCAGCAGTACGCCCCTGCTCTCCCCGCCGGCGGTGCCCAGCGGGACCGCGACGGCGGGACCCAGACCGCCCTGTATCTGGGCATCGGCCGGGTAGCGGTCGTCGTCCGAGGCGTGCACGACCGTGACGGGTTGCCCGGTCCGGTGCGCGGTCCCCGAGAGGGTTCCCGCGAAGGGGACGACGAGTCCCTGCCTGGCCTTGCTGTCCGCACCGGCCGCGAACTCCACGAACAACCCCTCCGCACCGGGCACCGGCATGGAGATGTCCGCGATCCGGGCCCCCGTGATCTCCTGGGCCCGCTGGGCGATGAGCTCCAGCACCGTCGGACGGGAACTGCCCGACAGCAGGCTCTCGGTGATCTCCGCGTTGGCCTTCAGCCACCGCTGCTGACGCTGCGACCCCTCGTAGAGCCGGGCGTTGTCGATCGCCACGCCCGCCGCCACCGAGAGGGTGGAGATCACCGTCTCGTCCTCGGTGTCGAAATCGAAACCGCCCCGCTTGTCGGTCAGGTAGAGATTCCCGAACACCTCGTCCCGCACCCGGATCGGTACGCCGAGGAACGTGCGCATGGGCGGGTGGTGCGGCGGAAACCCGTACGACGAGGAGTGGGCACCGAGATCGGTGAGGCGCAAGGGCTCCGGGTGGTGGATGACCTCCCCGAGCAGGCCGTGACCGGCAGGCAGGGGACCGATCTCGGCGATGGCCTCCTCGTCGAGCCCCACGGTCAGGAACTGCGACAGGGTGCGGCCGTCGGGGCCGATGACCCCGAGCGCCCCGTAGTCGGCGTCGACGAGCTGGGCCGCGGCCTCCACGATCCGCCGCAGCACCTGGGCCAGATCCAGCTCCCGGCCCACCGAGACGACGGCCTCCAGCAGACTGTGCACCCGGTCCCGGGTGCCGCGCACGGCGTCGATGCGTGCTTGGAGCTCGTCGAGCAGCTCGTCCAGCCGCATCCGAGGCACTTGCGTCAACGGATCCCCCACACCCACGTGATTCCCCCCAGCCGCCCGCCCCGTCCGGAGCCAGCGTATCGGCACAGACGGGCCCGAAGGGGGCATCTGCTGCCGGCACTACGAACGGGGGAGCGAATATCTTCGAGGGCCGTGACGCCCGCGTTCGGCCTGACCGCCTCGGTGGGCGCCGAGCGGATCTACCCGGGGTCTCCTCACGGGCTTCCCGGATCACCCCCTCGACCATGGTCTCGCCGGGGTCGAGGTGCCCGGACGGGAGGCGCCACAGCCCCGTCGCGTACACCGGTCCGGCGCGGCGGGACAGCAGCACCTCGGGGCCGTTCTCGGCGTCGCGGCGCAGGATGAGGTGGACGTCGACCGGCACCGTGTGCCGGGCGCCGCCGCTCACCGCGCCGCCCCGGGCCGGCGGCCGGTTCTGGGGCGCGCCGCGGAGTTCACGAGTGCTCCTCCGCCCGGGTGTCAGCGGCGGGGGCACGCTGGGCGGGCACGGATTCCGCGAACGCGGACGCCTGGATCAGGTAGGAATCCCTGAAGTCCCCTGTGCCGGTGGCTTCGTCCATGAGCTCCGAGAACGTTCCGGACTCGGCGAGCCGGCCGTCTTTCATGACGTGGATGACGTCGGCGTGCCGGCCGTCTTTCATGACGTGGATGACGTCGGCGTGCCGCACCGAATGCAGTCGGTGGGTGATGAAGATGATCGTCTGGCCGGTCGCGGCGAGCGCGCGGATCTGATCGAAGATCAGCACGCGCAGGCCGCGCCCCTGGTTGGCGGGGTCGTTGGGCAGGGCTATCTCGGCCCGGTCGGGGAGGTCCGCGAGCTGCTTGTGCTTGCTGGAGTAGAGGCCGAGGGGGACCACCGTGGTCGCGGCGATGGAGGCGATGTCGGTCTTGTTCTCGGTGTTCGACTGGGCGAGGAAGACCAGGTGCTGGAAGGCGTTGAGCTCGATGTCGCCCGCGCTGAGGGCCTTGTTGGGCAGCGAGTAGTCGTCGAACACCACCGTCTGTTCAATTCACGAATTTGAGATGAATGGAAGGGAGGTGTGGACTCGCGCGAGCGCTCGTAGGTGGTCTGCTTCAGCTCGTCAAGAACTGCCCGCCGGGCGAGTCGGGCCCCTTCCCGTTCCGGAGGGGGCGGCAGCCAAGGGGCGCGCATCTTTCGGTCGTCGCGGGCCAGAAGGCATCCATGAAGCGAAGCTGCGGTTCCTCCGTGCGCGGTGTCAGACCGCTCCTGCTCCTTCCCGTGCAGGCGGCCCTGATGATCGGCCTGGGACGGCTGGTCACCGGACCGGCGGCCGGACACTGGCCGCTGTCGGCGGAGGCCTCGATCGAGAGGGACCTGGCGGAGGGCCGGGACCCGGCCGTGTCCGGAGTCACGGAGCTGTTCTCCGTACTTGCCGGCACGCGGGCCGTCGTCGGCGCGACCTTGGTCTGCATCGTCGTCCTGCTCGTCCTTCCCCGCGCCGCACTGCGCACCGAGGCGCTGTTCCTCGGCGTCTCGGTGGCCGCGCAGTCGGCGGTGTTCGTGGTGGTGACGGCCTTCGTGGACCGCCCGCGGCCCGCGGTCCTCCACGAGGACGCCGCGCCGCCCACGTCGAGCTTCCCCTCCGGACACGTCGGCGCTTCCCTCGCGCTCTACGGGGGACTGGCCGTCATCGCCGCGCTGCGCATGCGCGGGTCGTGGCGCTACGCGGTGACGGGCATCCTGCTGTTGATCCCGCCGGCCGTCGGACTGTCGCGGATGTACCGCGGCATGCACTATCCCAGCGATGTGGCAGGCGGCCTGCTGAACGGCACGTTGACCCTGCTGATCACCGGGTTCGCGCTGCTGTACGGGTGGCAGCCCGCTGCGGAGCCCGACCGGACGGAGCGATCCGACCGGGAGGTGCCGGCCCCGCGCAGCACCGGTGGTCCTGTCCTCGGTGTGCGCCACCCGCACGGCTGCCCGGACGAGCTCGCAGATCGGCTGGCGGCCGTCCTGCGCGAGCACGGCCACCGGGACCTCCGGTGGATCCTGACCTCCGCCGAGCTCCCCTGCGGCACCCTGGCGGAGGAGCTCCGCACCGTCCGCCCCGCCCTCGTGGTGGTCTGCGGGGGCGACGGTACCTTGCGCGCCTGCGCCGAAATCCTGGCGGGCACACGGATCCCGCTGGCCGTCGTACCCTGCGGCACCGGAAACCTCCTCGCCCGCAACCTCGGCCTCCCGATGGATCCGACCGCCGCCCTGGCCGAGGCCCTGTCCGGCGAGAGCTTCGGCATCGACGTCGGCCGGGTCCGCGGCGACGGGCTCGAGCCGATGCGGTTCACCGTCATGGCCGGCGCCGGATTCGACGCCGCGATGGTCCGGGACGCCTCTACGCGGCTCAAGTCACGGATGGGCTGGGCCGCGTACCTCCTGTCGGCCCTGCGGCACCTGCGCGATCCCGGCGTCCGCCTCACCGTCCGCGTCGACGGGGGCCGCCGGCTGCGGCGCAGGGCCCGCATGGTCGTCATCGGGAACGTCGGCACCCTGCAGGGCGGCCTGCCGCTCCTGCCGGCGGCGCGGCCGGACAGCGGACGCCTGGAAGTGGTGCTCTTCGACCCGCGCGGCCCCGCCGGATGGCTCACCGCGGCCGGGCACCTGACGGCCCGCCTGCTGCGCCGGCGCCCGTCGGCAGCCCCCGGCCCGGCCGTCCCGGACGGGCACAGCGAGGCCGGGGGAGCGCTGGAGTACTTCAGCGCCACCCGGATCGACGTCCGCTGCGCCGTACCGCAGCCGCGCGAGCTCGACGGTGATGCCGTGAGCGATGGTGTCCGCCTCACCGCCGAGATCGAACCGGGAGCCCTGCGGGTGTACCTGCCCCGCGCGCCCGGGGCGCCGCAGGCCCCACCCGCCGAGCAGCTTCCGGCGGCGGCCCCCGGCGCACCGTCCTGAAGTCCGACGGCGCACGCACGCCCTCCGCAACACCGGCCGACCGCAAGCCCCGTAGGTCCGCGGACTCCACACGACACCGGAAAGCAGGAACACGATGGGCACGGCGAGACGGGTACCGCAATGCCATGACGTGAGCGGCGAGGAGCTCTCCGCCGACGAGGCGTGGACCGCCCTGCGCCGCTACGGCGGCTGGAGCCTGGCGCGCGACTCCTTCGTGCGCTTCCGCTACGCCGACGGCTTCAGCCACGCCCGCGCGCTCGCCCTGCAGACCGTCCTGTCGATAGTCCCGCTGGCCATCGCCGCCGTCGGCCTGTCCGGGGTGCTCCACACCGAGGACGTGGGCCGGGTCGCCGAGCTCACCATCCGCGGGCTCACCAGCGGCCCGGGCCAGGCCGTCGTGGACGACGCGCTCAGCGAGAGCAAACGCCACGCCGGCGACGGCGGCCAGGCCGCGCTGTGGCTGGGCCTACTGTTCTCCCTGGCCAACGTCACCACCGCCCTCTGCCAGGTCGAACGGGGCGCGAACCGCATCTACGGCAACGAGCGGGACCGGCCCTTCCTCGCCAAGTACAGCCGGGGCCTGGTGATGGCGGCCCTCGCGGGGCTCCCGCTGGGACTCAGCTTCATCCTCACCGTGCTGGGCACCCACCTGACCCGTGCGCTGGCCGAGGTGTACCGGCTCCCTCCCGACACCGTGCGGGCCTGGGAACTCCTGCGCTGGCCGCTGGGCATCCTGCTCGCCGTCCTCGCCACCAGTTCGATCTTTCGCCTCTCCCCGCGCCGGCGCCAACCCGGCTACACCTGGCTGGCCTTCGGGGCCGTCGTCCACCTGGTGCTGTGGAACCTCGCGACCTGGGCGCTGAGTCTCTACATCGGCGAGAGCAGCTCCTTCACCAGCGTCTACGGGCCCCTGAGCGCCATCGTGTCCCTGCTGCTCTGGTCCTACCTCACCTCGATGGCGCTCTTCCTCGGCCTCTCCTTCGCCGCCCAGCTGGAAGCCGTACGGGCGGGGGTGAGGGAGCCGGTCATGGACGACCCCGGGGTCTGACCGAACCGGCCACCTGCGGCCGGACGCCCGCCACCGCACGCACACACGAGGGAGCAGCCGGCCATGGAACGGCGCACGGAAGGTGCTCGACGCGTTCAGCGACATCCGCGAGGACCCGGGCATCCGCACGGACCGCGTCATCCGCGGGGTCCGCTACGGAGACTGCTCGCGCGGCACTCCGGACCCGACGCCACCTTCGGCGTGAGACTCCTGCTCACCGCGGCAGCGACGGCCGTGGCCGCCGTACCTTTCGCCCTCGCCCTGGTACTGGTGGAGTCCCGGTGGGCGCCACTGCACCGCCTGGACCAGGGCGCGGCCGCACGCCTCCACGCCGGCGCGCTCGCCCACCCGGACCGGGTGGCCCTCCTGCGCGTGCTCTCGGACTGGGTCTGGGACCCGGTCACCATGCGGCTGCTGGTCGCCGTACTCGTGGCCTGGCTCGTAAGCCGGGGCGCCTGGCGGCTGGCGGCCTGGGCCGGCGTCACGGCGGTCGCGGGCGGTCTGATCGGGCTCCTGGTCAAGAGCGCGGTGGAGCGGGCCCGGCCGCACCTGCCGGACCCCGTCGCCCACGCCCCCGGCTACTCGTTCCCCTCCGGCCACGCCATGACGGCGACCACCTCGTGCGCCGTCCTGCTGCTGGCCCTGCTGCCCGTGATTCCGCGGGCCTGGCGTCCGCTGCCCTGGGTGGTCGCGCTGGTCACCGTGGTGGGCGTGGGCTACACACGGGTCGCGCTCGGGGTCCACTGGGTCAGCGACGTCGTGGGCGGCTGGTTGCTGGGCCTCGGGGTGGTCACCGCGACGGCACTGGTCTTCGAGGCCTGGCGGTCCGACACCGGACGGCGCCGCAGCGCGGTGGCCGACGGCCTGGAGCCGGAACTCACCGGACCCGAACCGGAAGCGGCCCCGACCGACCCGCCCGTTCCCGCCCCACCTGCCGACTGTCGGCCAGGCACCGACGAGTTCGAGCCGTTGACCTCGCGGGGCGGGCCCGGCGGGGGAGCGGCGCCCGATCAGGGGCAGGCGAGTCCACCGACAGCTTCGACATCCGAAGGAGAACGGCCATGCTGATCACTGTCAGTCGCTCCGGGGGTTTCACCGGCGTGGACAAGGTGCGGAAGATCGACACCTCCGTCCGGCGGGACGCCGCGGAATGGGAGGGCCTCGCGCGGCGCGCCGTACGACCGGTCGCGGACGGCTTCCACTACCGGATCACGATCGACGGCCAGGCGGTCGACCTCGACGAGGCGGGCCTGACCGGCGACCAGCGGGAACTGATCCGTGCGGTCCTCGGCGAAGGGGCCTGACCCGCCCCACCGGCCCGGAAGAAGTTTGCGATCCGACCGTTTGGGTTCCCGGAGACCGGCCATAAGAAGGGACACGGGGGTCCGCGGCGGTGAGCGGCGCGGGGCCCCCAGCGGGCCCGAGCCGCGTGGTGGCATCCCCCCCCCGCCATCACGCGGCCGGGGCCCCGTGGCCGCGGCGGCCGGTCAGCCGCTCGCTGCGCCGAACAGCGGTCGTGACGGGCCGGGAGCGCACGCGGGGCACAGACCGCGGTAGGTGACTTCGGCCTCGGACACGGTGAATCCGAACCGCTCCTCGGCCGGAAGTCCGGCCAGGGGGTCGCCGGTCGGGTGGACGTCGCGGATGATGCCGCAGCCGGAGCACACCAGGTGCTGGTGGGGATGGCGCGCGTTGGGGTCGTAGCGCTTCGCGCGGCCGTGGGCGGACACCTCCACCACCTCGCCGAGGGAGACCAGTTCGCCCAGGGTGTTGTAGACGGTGGCCCGGGAGATCTCGGGCAGCCGCCGCGCCGCACGGGCGTGAACCTCGTCGGCCGTGAGATGCACGTGCTCGCCATCGAGGGCTTCTGCGACGACGCGCCGCTGGGACGTCATGCGCCAATTGCGCTCTCTCAGCCTTTCCAGCAGCTCACTCATTGGGGTTCGCCTCTCCATTGCGTGCCGGGCCGGTCGTCAATTCCGCTTCCGATCCTCATATCAGCGAGGGGAGATCGCAATGATCGGAAGATGTCACCTTTGGGCTTCGGCTGTTTGTTGAGTGGGGGTGCCCTGCGTGTTCTCGTAGCCGTGCGGTCTGCGGTGCGCGACCATACGGACGCCGATACGTGCTCGATCATCGGCGTCGTCCGTGAGCATATGTTCTCGCCGGCGGCGTGGGTCGCCGTGCTCGACTCGTAAAGCGCACAAGGTCGTCAGTGAAATACGTCAAGGGCGGCAGCGCGGCCGGCAGAGGAAACCACCGAGACAGGAAGAAGGGCTGACGTGTCCGGCAGCGAAAGCGAGAACCCGGTAATCCCCTCCCCGGCCCCCGCGCCGACCCGCCCCAGGACGAACCGGGACTGGTGGCCGAACCAGCTGGACCTCCAGGTTCTTCACCAGCATTCGCCCGGGTCCAATCCGATGGGAGAGGACTTCGACTACGCGACGGAGTTCGCGTCCCTCGACGTCGACGCGCTCAAGCAGGACGTCTTCGAGGTGATGACCGCCTCGCAGGAGTGGTGGCCCGCCGACTACGGCCACTACGGGCCGCTCTTCATCCGGATGAGCTGGCATGCCGCGGGCACGTACCGAATCGCCGACGGCCGTGGCGGCGGCGGATCCGGCGCGCAGCGCTTCGCGCCCCTCAACAGCTGGCCCGACAATGCGAGCCTCGACAAGGCGCGCCGGCTGCTCTGGCCGGTGAAGCAGAAGTACGGCAGGCAGATCTCCTGGGCCGACCTGTTGGTCTTCGCCGGCAACTGCGCCATGGAATCCATGGGGTTCAAGACGTTCGGGTTCGGATTCGGGCGGGAGGACATCTGGGAACCGGAGGAGATCTTCTGGGGGACGGAGGACACCTGGCTCGGAGATGAGCGCTACAGCGGCGACAGGGAACTCACCGGCCCCTTCGGCGCCGTGCAGATGGGACTGATCTACGTCAATCCCGAGGGGCCCAACGGGAATCCGGATCCGCTCGCCGCGGCCCGGGACATTCGCGAGACGTTCGGGCGCATGGCGATGAACGACGAGGAGACGGCCGCGCTCATCATCGGCGGCCACACCTTCGGCAAGTGCCACGGTGCGGTCGGACCCGAATACATCGGTCCGGAGCCCGAGGGATGCCCCATCGAGCAGCAAGCCCTCGGATGGAAGAACGCGTACGGCAGCGGGGCGGGAGTCGACTCGCTCACCAGTGGGCTCGAGGGCGCGTGGACCTCGGAGCCGACGAAGTGGGACAACGGGTACCTGGACAACCTGTTCCGGTACGACTGGGAGCTCACGACGAGCCCGGCCGGTGCCAAGCAGTGGACACCCACGGATCCTTCGGCCCAGGGCACGGTGCCCGACGCCCACGATCCGTCGAAGCGGCACGCGCCCATGATGCTGACGACGGACCTCTCGATGAAACTGGATCCGGTCTACGGGCCGATCTCGAAGGGCTTCCACGAGAACCCGGACCGTCTCGCGGACGCGTTCGCCAAGGCCTGGTACAAGCTGCTGCACCGCGACATGGGGCCGCTCTCGCGCTACCTCGGGCCGTGGATCCCCGCGCCGCAGCTGTGGCAGGACCCCGTTCCCGCGGTCGATCACAGTCTGATCGGGGACGCGGAGATCGCCGACCTCAAGGGCCGGATCCTTGCGACGGGACTGTCCGTACCCCAACTGGTCACCACCGCCTGGGCATCGGCGGCGAGCTTCCGCGGCACCGACATGCGAGGCGGGGCGAACGGGGCGCGGATCCGGCTCGCGCCGCAGAAGGACTGGGAGGCCAACGACCTGCCCGAGGTGGCCGAGGTGGTGCAGGCCCTCGAGGGGATCCGGCAGGACTTCAATGCCTCCCAGGCTGCCGGCGGGACGAAGGTCTCGCTCGCCGACCTGATCGTGCTGGGCGGGTGCGCGGCCGTCGAGCGGGCCGCGAAGAATGCCGGGCACGCCGTCACGGTCCCGTTCGCACCGGGGCGCACGGACGCCTCGCAGGAGCAGACCGACGTCGAGTCCTTCTCCGTGCTCGAACCCAGGGCGGACGGGTTCCGCAACTACCTCCGGACGGGAGAGAAGCTGCCCCCGGAGACCCTCCTGCTCGACCGCGCCAGTCTGTTGAACCTGACCGCACCCGAGATGACGGTGCTGATCGGTGGCATGCGGGCCCTGAACACCGGCTTCGGCCGGTCCCCGCACGGGCTCTTCACCGACCGGCCGGAGACGCTGACCAACGACTTCTTCGTCAACCTGCTCGACATGGGTACCGAGTGGAAGGCGTCGGCCTCTGCCGAGAACGTGTTCGAAGGCAGGGACGTCGCGACGGGCGAGGTCAAGTGGACGGCCACCGCCGTCGACCTCGTCTTCGGTTCGCACTCCCAGCTCCGGGCCATCGCGGAGGTCTACGGCTCGAAGGACGCGGGAGCCCCGTTCGTGCGTGATTTCGTGGCAGCGTGGAACAAGGTGATGAACCTCGACCGGTTCGACCTCGCCTGACCACGAGGTCCCGGTCGGCCGCCCACCGGCCGGCCGGGACGTCCCGGCAGCAGCACCACGGCCCCGGGATCAGGCCGTGGTGCTCGCGCCGGTGATGAGGCTGAGCACTCCGGGCAACCCGCCTTCGGCCAGTGCCCGGCGTTGACGGTCGGCGGGGGTGCCTTCCTGCAGGAGCCGGTGGACGAGGGCGCTGACCTCCCTGAGGTCCCCTGCGTCCTCGAGGGCCGGCGTGATGTGGCGCAGGAGGGAGCAGAGCACGTCGCCGCTGCTGTGCGGGCGGCCGTACGGGTCCACCAGGGTTCCGTTCAGACCGTGCCGGGCCGCGTGCCAGTTCGCGGCCTGCAGGAGTTCCGGATCGATCGCTGCCAGGGGTGCTCCCGCCTTCTCCTCGGCGATCGCCGTGGTGACCAGCGCCCGGACGATGCCGGCGAGCATGACGGCGTCATCGGGCCGGAGTTGGACGTCCAGGCAGCGCACTTCGACGGTGGGGTAGCGGTCGGAGAGCCGGGCCTGCCAGTACGCCTGATGGCGATCCGCGATCATCCCGGACACCACCAGAGCCTCCAGGCGCTGTTCGTAGCCGGTGAAGCCGTCGAAGACGGGCGGCGGGCCGCTCACCGGCCAGCGTCCGAAGACAATGGTGCGCCAGCTGGCGAAGCCCGTATCGCGGCCCTCCCACAGCGGAGAGTTGCCGGACATGGCCACGAGCGTCGGCAGCCAGCCGCGGATGCGGTTCAGCACGGCGACGCCCGTCCCGGCGTCGGGGATCGCCACGTGGACATGCATCCCACAGATCAGATGCTCGTCGACCAGTTGCCGGGCCTCACCCTCCATCCGCAGGTAGCGCTGGGTCGGGGTCACGGGCACGGGCAGGGACCCCCGTAGAGGCGCCGCGCCCGTGGCGGCGATGCGGCAGCCGTTCGCCTCCGCGGCGGAGGTCACCGCATGGCGCAAGCGCAGCAGGTGGCCGCCGACCTCGTCCAGGCTGGAGCAGACGGGAGTGGCCACCTCGATCTGGGCCTGGAGCAGCTCGTCCTGCACCTCGCCCCGCTCGGCGAGCGGTCCGATCCCCGCGGTTCGGCGGACGTCCTCCACCCGGGGCGTCGGCAGCCCGGTCCCCGGGTCTACCAGCAAGTACTCTTCTTCGACGCCGACCGTGATCACGTCCAGCGGCTACCCCGTCGTGCCTGGATCACGCGCTCGGGAGCGGGCTGCTTTCACACGCGAGGCCGGTCGGCCATCGGTGGCGGTCCCGTCGCCCGACCAGGACACCGCCCGCTACGCCCCGGACGTGGGTTTCCGCCCCGGGGAGCACTCCGCTGTGGGGTTCAACCGGAACCGGCCGGGTAGGCGACGGCCACATGATCGATCCGCTGTCGAAAGGCGCCTACCGATGCTGATGGCTCATCCGGCCGTGCTCCCCGGCCTCGTCGACCGTTACTGGGCTCTGTCCGTACTCGATGCCGCAGAGGACGCCTCGCCGGTGCGCAAGGAGATCGAGGACGTCGAGCGAGCCCTGTGCGTGGCCACCGGCACGGCGGACGTGCACGCGGCCCTGATCGCGGCCCGTCACCACCTGCCCGGCACGGGCATCCTCGACGACTCCGCGCTCGCCTCCAGCCGACCGGATTCGCCCCGACAGCCGTGACTTCCACGCCCCACTGAGCGCCCCCGGAATCCCTGAAGGGACACTCGCGCCCGGAGCGAGGGGGACCGCCGCCGGATGGAACCGTAGAACGCTCGTCAGGGCGCGCGGGATGGACCTGCGGCCGCCGTAGCGCGTAGCGCCGTCCCCGCTACGGCTACGGCGGGCTGTCACCGGCCGGGATATCCGGGCCCGGCTCAGATCGTGGTGGGGAACCTGTTCCAAGCGCGGTGTTCCGCGAGGGCGGCGGCGACGTGCTTGAGGGCAGCGGCGGGGGTGCCGGCCAACGCTACGCCCGGATCGTCCTCCCCGATGCCGGCGGCTTCGAGGGCCGCGGAGGAGTCGTTCCATCCGCCGATGGCCTTGCCGTGGCGGTAGGCCTCGGCGAGAAGCAGCAGCACCCGAGGATCGCAGTCGCCCGGCCGGGGCGTGCCGGCCTTCGCGTCCCGGGCGCCGCGGGCATCGGCCGCGACCGCGGGCGTACCGGCGAGCAGCAGGGCGTCGAACTCGATGGAACGCGCGGCCGCGAACGTCCGCTGGACGGCGATCGGACTCTTCGCGGTCCCGAGGGAGCCCCCGGTCGGAGCGATGACCAAGGGGACCATACCGGCCTTCGCGATGGCGGCCCGTACGGCTTTCACTCCCCTCAGGTCGGAGTCGGGGCCGGCGACGATGCCGATGACCCGTCCGTCGAGGGGCCAGGTGCCGCGGATCTGGGACAGGGCGGGGCTCGGGGCCGGTTCCGTGAGCTGCCGCGTGGCAGCCGGGGCGGGAAGCCCGAGTCCGGCGGCGACTTCTCCGCACAGGTGCGGGTCGATGTTGGCGAGGACTGCGAGGACGCGTTCCCTGATGGCCTGTTCCTCGCACTTGGTGAGTTCGAAGGTGTAGGCGGCGATGATGTGCTCGCGTTCCACGGCGCTCATGCTCAGCCAGAACAGACGGGGCTGGCTGAAGTGGTCGTCGAACGAGGCGGAAGCGTCGCGGACCTTCGCGGCCGTGGGCAGTTCGACGGGTGCCTCGATGAAGGCACCGGTGTCGGCTCCCGCGAGGAAGGGGCAGCCGCCGTCCAGGCTGTTGGGCCGGTACGGTGCGATCCCGGTGTGGACGGCGCTCTGGTGCATGCCGTCGCGGAGCATGTCGTTGACGGGGGCGTGCGGCCGGTTGATCGGGATCTGCCCGAAGTTCGGGCCACCGAGCCTGCTGATCTGCGTATCGAGGTACGAGAAGAGCCGTCCTGCGAGCAGCGGATCGTCGGTGACGTCGATCCCGGGGACCAGGTGGCCGGGGTGGAAGGCGACCTGCTCGGTCTCGGCGAAGTAGTTGGCCGGGTTGGCGTTCAGCGTCATCAGCCCGATGGGCCGTACGGGGGCCAGCTCCTCCGGGACGATCTTGGTGGGGTCGAGCAGGTCGATGCCCTCGAAGGTCTGTTCCGGAGTGTCGGGGAAGGTTTGGATGCCCAGCTCCCACTGGGGGAACGCGCCCGCCTCGATCGCGTCGGCAAGGTCCCGGCGGTGGAAGTCGGGGTCCATGCCGTTGGTGATCTGTGCCTCCTCCCAGACCAGGGAGTGCACGCCGAGCTTCGGCTTCCAGTGGAACTTCACCAGCGTCGTGGCGCCCTTGGCGTTGACGAGGCGGAAGGTGTGGACGCCGAAGCCCTCCATCATCCGGAACGAACGCGGGATCGCCCGGTCGGACATGTTCCAGAGCGTGTGGTGGGTGGCCTCGGTGTGCAGGGACACGAAGTCCCAGAACGTGTCGTGCGCGCTCTGGGCCTGCGGGATCTCCCGATCGGGGTGCGGCTTCCCGGCATGGATGACGTCGGGGAACTTGACGGCGTCCTGGATGAAGAACACCGGGATGTTGTTGCCCACCAGGTCGAAGGTGCCTTCCCCGGTGTAGAACTTCGTCGCGAACCCGCGCGTGTCACGCACGGTGTCCGCCGATCCCCGCGATCCGAGGACGGTGGAGAAGCGGACGAACACCGGCGTCTCCACACCCTTGGCCAAAAATGCGGCCTTGGTGACCTTCCCCGCGGTGCCGTAGCCCTGGAAGACCCCGTGGGCGGCCGCGCCACGGGCGTGCACCACGCGCTCGGGAATGCGCTCGTGATCGAAGTGGGTGATCTTCTCCCGCAGGTGGTGGTCCTGCAGGAGCACCGGCCCCCGTGCTCCGGCCTTCAGCGAATGGTCGCTCTCGTACAGCCGGGCCCCCTGCGCGGTCGTCAGGTAAGCACCGGCCTGTGCCACTGCGGCGGGGGCCGCGCCGGTGGGCCGGCCCGTCGGGGTGAGGGTTTCCGGACCCTGCTGGTCCGGCTTCGGCGGAAGGGGCTCACGGGGCACGGCCGGCTCGGCAGCCGCCGCCGGCTCCGGCGTGGGCCGGCCGGGGGCGGCAGCCCTACCGGCCCGCTTCTTCGGACCGGTCTTCTCGGCCGCGGCCTTGGTCGCCTTCTTCTGAACCATCTGTGATGTCTCCTCTTGACAGACTTCGTGCCCTGCGCGATCGACTGCCGCTCAACCCGAGGGCGGCCTGATGCCCCCGAGTGCAACCCTTCCGTTCGTGGTCGACAACGGCATCCTGGGTACGCCCAAACCGGCTCCGACCGCTGAGGGAGATTTCGCTCGCCGGAACCGTCAGCCTCCGTCGGCCGCCGTGCGGGCCCGTACCTGCTCCGGGGTGAGGTAGTGGTCCGTGTACTCGAAGTCGCGCAGCGTCCCCGGCTTGTACGTCTGGAAGCCCGTCCGGACGAAGTCGTCGCCGGCCACGGCGTTCAGGAGCCAGTTCGTCATCACCCGGGTCTTCGCTGCCCCGGTGCGCAGCGCCGCCCAGTGGTAGCCGCGGGCCACGGCCTGGGCGGGCATCCCGCGCAGGTCGATGCCGAGCGGCCGGGAGACACCGTCGCGGCCGCCGAGGTCCACGACCAGCCCGAGGTCCTTGTGGACGTAGGGACGCAGCGGTGTGCCCCGCAGCGTGGCGACGACGTTGTCCGCGGCGACCTTGCCCTGGCGTTCGGCGTGCTGCGCGGTGGGCGGACACACCGCCCCGGCTCCGCCGCCGGCGAGGTCGGGCACGGCGGCCGCGTCACCGAGCGCGAACGCGCCGTCCGCCCCCGGTACCCGCAGGTCCGGAGCGACGACGAGCCGGCCGCTCTTCGCGGTTTCGGCGCCCAGCGTGGCGATGAGCGGGCTCGCGGCGACGCCGGCCGTCCAGATGAGGGTGCGGCAGGGCAGCACGCGCCCATCGGTGAGGGTGACCTCCTCGGGGCCCGCCTTGGCGACGGAGGCACCGAGCGAGACCTCGATGCCACGGCGGCGCAGCACGTCGAGGGCGGCCCGGCCCAGCCGGTCGCCGAGCTCCGGCATCAGTTTCGGGGCCACGTCGACCAGGTGCCAGCTGATCTCGCGCCGGTCCAGCCGTGGGTAGCGGCCCACGGCGTTCGTGGTGAGCCGCTCCAGGGAAGCGGCCGTCTCGGTGCCCGCGTAACCGCCTCCCACCACGACGAAGCCGAGCCGTGAGGCCCGTTCCGCCGAGCCCGGGGCGGCGGCGTCGGCCAGGTCGAGCTGGGCGATCACGTGATCGCGCAGGTGGGCCGCTTCGGCCAGCGTCTTCATGCCGCGGCCGTGCTCCGCCAAGCCCGGGATGTCGAAGGTGCGGGTCACGCTCCCCGGGGCGAGGACCAGATGGTCGTACGGCTGGTCCACCAGCTCCCCGGTGATCTTCCGGATGACGCAGATCTTGGCCCGGGTGTCGACGCCCACCGCTCCGCCGGGCACGATCCGGGTCCGGTGGCGGCGGCTGCGGCGCAGGGACACCGCCACGGACTGGGGGGTGAGCACCCCGGAGGCCACCTGCGGGAGCAGGGGCAGGTAGAGCTGGTAGGAGAGCGGAGTGACCAGCAGGATCTCCGCCTCCCCGGGTGACAGCGTCCGCTCCAGGCGGCGTACGCAGGCGACGCCGGCGAAGCCCGCGCCGACGACCACGATCCTCGGTCGTGCCATGGTGTCCGTCCCTCCTCAGGTGTACGGGTCCCCGGCGCGTCTTCCCCGACAGGCCGTTTCCTCACCCAGGTCCCGGCGACGGGCCGGCTCCTTGCGCGCATTCGGTCGGTCGACCTCGTGCGGGGCAGCCGACGACCGCTGCGAGAACGGCCGGAGTGGCCGAGCACCCTATCCCTGGGGTCCCGGAGACGGCGTCATACTGGGACGCGATGTCCCGGAGGGCCACGCCGAGTCGTGGGGGAGAGGGAGCAGACGGGTGAAGAGCCTGCTTTTCGACAGCGGAGACCTTGAGGCCACGCAGGAGTTCTTGTCCTCGGCCTACACCCCCATGCGGATCGGCGGCCGCCCCGCGGACACACGGGCGCGGATCTCCCGCACAGCGGTGGGCGCGCTGAGCGTGGACCGGCTGGCGTTCGGATACACCATGGCCTACGACGCGGGCTGTCTCGGCAAAGTGTGCCTGGTGACCATGCACGCCGGCACGATCGTGGACACCACCGGCGGCCGGGAGGAGGTGTTCGGCCCGGGCGAGACGTTCCTCCTGGCCCCCCACGACCGGCCGTACGCGGGAGAGGTCCACGAGGCCCGGTACACGATCACGATGTTCGATCCCCGGCTACTGGGCCGGGTCTCCTCGCTGCCGGCGGGCCAAGGGGTGCGGATCACCGGAGCCCGGCCGTTCGCACCGGCCGCGAACCGGCAGCTCGGTGCGGCCGTCGCCTATTTGCGCGACCAAGTGCTGGACCAAGCCTCCGCGTTCGGCGACGGCAACCGGCTGGTGGTCTCCACGGCTGCCCAGCACTTGGCGGCGACGGTCCTGGCGACGCTGCCGAACACCACGCACGCCGAGCGGAGGGACCCGAGGGACACCCGCGACGCCGGCAGTGGCACACTGCGCCGCGCCATCGAGTTCATCGAGGCCAACGCACACCGCGACATCACCCTCGCTGACATCGCGGCGTCCATCCCCGTCACGCCGCGCGCGGTCCAGTACGCCTTCACCCGCCACGCCGGCACCACGCCCCTCGGTCACCTGCGCCGCGTCCGGCTGGCCCGTGCGCATGCGGAACTCCTCGCAGCGGACCCTGCGGCCGGGACGACCGTTTCCGGTGTGGCCGCCCGCTGGGGCTTCGCCCACCAGGGCCGTTTCGCCGCTGCGTACCGGCAGGTGTACGGGGTGGCACCGTCGGTCACCCTCGGTACGAGATGATCCCGATGGGCCGTGTCAGAACGCGGTCACGGAGCGGTCCGGGCCCTCGCCCACCGGCTCGGTGATGTCGAAGACGGTATCGGCGCCCGTGATGCTCAACAGGCGAGAGATCTGCGGGCCCGGGCCGGCGAGGGTCAGCGCGCGCCCGCTCTCCGTGCACATCAAGCGTGCCTGCAGCAGCGCGTTGAGCCCGGTGGAGTCGCAGAAGGTGAGCCCGGCGAGGTCGATGACGACGCGGGCGGGGGCGTTGACGTCGGTGCAGGCCACCGACGACACCGCGCGGAAGGCGTCGACGTGGTCGAGGTCCATGACACCGATGAGCGTGATGACGGTGGCATCGGGCCGCGTACGGACGGTGACGCTCTGGGGGCCTGGGGCGTCCGTGGGGTTCACGCCACTCCTCACTTCGGATGCGGTCACGAAACCGTCCGCGGCAGCGGGTGCGACCGGCCCGGCTTCGCTCGTCTGCGTGTTTCGACCGTAGCCGCGGCAGGCGGAATCGACAGCCCCGCAAACGACGAGAACACCTTCTTCGTTTAACGGACCACGGTGTTGCGTGCGCAGGACGGCGGAGACGGCGGGCGGGTGCCGGCTCGGGGCGGCGATGTGGCAGCGATCAGGGCCGGTCCGCTCCTGAGGCCGGCGAAGCGATTCGGATGGCGAAGAGCACGGTGTCGTCCTCGGAGCGGGTGGGAGCGACGGTGTCGGCCAGGTGTCTCAGGACATCGGCCAAGGGAGCGTCGGGATGGGCTGCGGCCAAGAGGCGTGCCGCCTCGTCCGTGGCGGTGCCGAGGTCCTGGCCGCGGTGCTCGACGAGCCCGTCGGTGTAGAGGAGCAGGGTGCTGCCCGGGGCCAGGAGTCGGGTACGGGTGGTGCGGGGCACCGGTGGCAGCGCGGGGTGCAGCAGGACGTCGTGAGCCCGGAGCTGTTCGGCCGGCTCGGCGGGTGCGTCCGGATGGGTGAGGAGCGGGGGCGGGTGACCGGCATTGGTCCAGGCGAGCTGCCAGTGGCCGTCGGAGCGGGGAGTCAGATGAGCGTGGACGAGGGTGCCGCCGGCCGGGAGATCGAGTGTCTGGCAGGCCTGGACCAGGGCCTCGACGGCCTGGTGCGGGGGCCGTTCCGGGTGGTCGATGTCGGCTTGCCGGAGCATGCTGCGGACCTGCCCCATGAGAGCCGCGGCGTGCACGTCGTGGCCGGTGATGTCCCCCACCGTCAGGGCCCATGCGCCGTGCGGGCCGGGCAGCGGATAGAGGTCGTACCAGTCACCGCCGACCATGTCCTGCTGGGCCGCCGGCCGGTACAGGGCGGCGGTCTCCAGTCCCGGAACCTCGACGAGATCGGTGAGCATGGCCTCCTGCAGCCGTAGCGCGATGGAGACGCGCTCGTCCAGATATGTGGCCCGCTCCACGGCCCGGGCCGTGTAGTCGGCCAGTACGACGAGCACCGCCCGCTCCGCCGAATCGACCACGTGCGGGATGTCCCAGCCGAGTTCCAGCACGCCGAGAACGGCTTCGGTCCCCGGCAGCGGTACGCACGCCAACGTGTGCAGACCCAGTGCGTCGAATTCCGCCACTGCTTCAGGCGCGTATCCGCTCGCCAGCGTCTGCCGGTCGGCGACGACGACCGTCCGGCGCTCTCGTACCGCCCGCGCGCCGGGTCGGCCCGCATCGAGCTCGTACCCCGCGTCCGTTGCCTTCCAGGGTGCTTGTCCCACCTCCGCCCCGGCCACCTGCCGCAGCAATCCGTCCTCACCTGCCAACACCAGGCCCACATGGGAGGGCTTGAGGTCACTGCCCGCGAGGTCACTCACCCGTGCCCAGACCTCGCCCAGCCCACTGGTGTCCCCCAGATCCTCCGCGGCCCGCAGCAACAGCTGCGCCCGGTTCAGCAGGGTCTCCATCCGGTCGGCTTGAGCCTCCGCGAGCGCGGCGGCCTCATCGGCGGCTTCTCCGGCGCGCAGTACCTCGTCGGAGCGCAGGCGCAACCGCATCTGGGCACTGCACGCCGCGCCGAGGTCGCCGAGGTCCCGCAGGTCGTCCTCGCTCCACGTACGCGGCCCTGTGTCGGT
This sequence comes from Streptomyces sp. NPDC058289, assembly GCF_042880975.1. Lineage (NCBI taxonomy): Bacteria > Bacillati > Actinomycetota > Actinomycetes > Kitasatosporales > Streptomycetaceae > Streptomyces > Streptomyces sp. NPDC058289. The sequence goes on along the minus strand of NZ_JBHVYI010000029.1, from coordinate 6,767 downwards.
GGCCGCCAGCACACCGAGCAGCTCACCCTCGGGGCCGACCAGGGGGACGCCCGCGAAGGCGAGCCGATCGTCATCGCTCCCCGTCAGGGCCAAGGGCCCACCGAGCTCCGCCACGCAACGGCACAACCTCGCGGTCTCGGCGTCGGCGGAGCCGGTCGGCCAGCTTTCGACCGCGGCAGAACCGTCGCCCGTCACCCACACGAGGGCCCTGGGCGCGGCCAGAAGGCGGGTGGCCAGGCGCGCGAAGCGGTTCACCGTCAGCCCCTCACGCGTAAGCCTGCCCCTCCGGCAGAACTCGGGACGACCAGCTTATCGACCGGCACACCGTTCCTCGCCCGGAATCGTGCAGCTCAGGGAAGCGCCAAGAGCTGACCGTCCGGTCCTCCGAACTCAGGTCGGGGACACGGCGGGGTGTCGGGTCAGCTCGCCGGATAGGCGGCGGCCTTGAGGCAGCGGGCGAGGTGGGCGGTGTTGGCGGCGAGGGTGGCCGTCGTGGCGGCGGTCTTCTCGGGCGTCTTGTCGAGGTCTTGGTAGTCGGTGCCCTGCATGGCTTCTCCGACCCAGTAGGTGACGGCGTTCGGGGCCAGGGAGAAGCCGACGTCGTTCAGGCCCTGGAAGAGGTCGGCGCTGACCTTGTGGGCGCCGTCCTCGTTGCCGACCACGCAGACTGCCGCGACCTTGCCGTAGGTGAGCATGCGGCCCTCTTCGTCGGTCTGGGAGATCTCCGCGTCGAGGCGTTCCAGCACCCGCTGGGCGATGCTCGAGGCGTGACCCAGCCAGATGGGCGTGGACAGGAGCAGGATGTCGCAGCCCAGGATCGTGTCGCGGATCTCCGGCCAGGCGTCTCCGTCGCCCATGTCGGTCTTCACGCCGGGCTTCACGTCGTGGTCGGCGATCCGGATGGTCTTGCCCGTGACTCCGTGATCGGCGAGTGCGGCCATGGTCTGCTCGGCCAGCAGCTGTGAGCTGGAGGGCGTGGGGGAGGGGGAGAGGGTGCAGACGAGCGCGACGGCACGCAGCGGGGTGGTTGCAGTGGTGTCCATGGTTCCCCGGCTACCCGCGCATCCGGCTTTGATGTGGCGAGTGATTCCGTTCGTCCCCTTCGAGGACGTTCTTGCTGCTGCCGGGGAGTGATCCGGCCCAGGCCCGGCCCCGCAGCGCCCGGGGCCGGGCGATTCACCCCTGCGGTGCCAGGATCGTGAACAGGCCCCCCTCGGGGTCTCGAAGGGTGATCCACCGGTCGGCCGCGGAGGTTTCCACGGGGGAGACGGACCTCCCGCCCGCGCTGGTCGCGGCTTCGACGGCGGCCTCCAGATCGGGCACCCGGAAATGGACGTGCCACCGGGGGCGGACGTGCGGGTCGGGGTCCTCGTCCACCGCGCCGCCGCTGATCCGTGCGACCGTGTCGCTGCCGTGCCGCAGGACGACGTGGTCGTGTTCGTACGCCGCCACGCAGGCTCCGGGTGCTTCGCCGGCCCAGTCCAGCACCTCCCCGTAGAAGATGGCGGCCGCGAAGGCGTCGCGCGTACGGAGTTCCAGCCAGGCGGGAGCGGGGCCGTGGCCCACCCGCCAGTCCCTGAGGACCGCGCCCTGCCAGAGCCCGAAGACCGCTCCGGCGGGGTCGGCGGCCAGCACGGCCCGCCCCGTACCGAAGGCCACCGGACCGATCGCCACGGTCGCACCGCGCTCGCGGATGCGGGCGGCGGCGAGGTCGGCGTCGTCGGCGGCGAAGTACGGCGTCCAGGCGGCGGGCAGTGAAAGATCGTCGGCGAGCATCCCGAAGCCGGCGACCGGAGCGCCGTCGCGGTAGGCGAGCGAGAACCGGTCCCCGAGGTGGGTGCCGCGGAAGGTCCAGCCCAGCACGGCGCCGTAGAACCGCCGGGCGGAATCGAGATCTTGGGTCATCAGGCTCACCCAGCAGGGCGCGCCGAGGACCTCATGACTGGACGTGGACACAGCTCCGGGCCGCATCATGGCGCTCACCTCGCAGGGGACTCCTCCACCGTATCCCCGGCGTCCGCCGCCCGGGCGCGCGCCGGCCCGTGTTGCGACGACGCGCCGGGCCGCCGGCCCCCGATCGGTGGCGGAGGCCTTCGCCACCCCCGGTTCAGGAGGACGCCGCGGGGCAGGCGCGAGGGTGTCCAGTACGTACCCGACGATTCGGAGCCGTGTCGTGACCCCCTCCGCACAGCCCCGGCAGCAGCAGGACCGGAGCCCTTACACAAGGGCTGCCGACTACGTGGCGGCGGCCTTGATCTTCCTCCAGGACAACGTCCTGCTGACGGAGCCGCTGCGGCCGGAACACGTCAAACCGCGGCTGCTCGGCCACTGGGGCACCTGTCCGGGCATCACCGCCGTGTACTCCGCGCTCAACACCCTGATCCGGGAGCGAGGCGCCGACGTCCTCCTGGTCACGGGGCCGGGCCACGGGGCGCCCGCGGTGCACGCCAACCTGTGGCTCGAAGGCACACACGGGGACCAGGATCCGGAGCTGGCCAGGACAGCGTCCGGCCTGCGTGAACTGGCGCGGCGCTACTGCGCGCCGGACGGCTTCCCGAGTCACCTCTCCCCGGCGCTGCCGGGCACGCTCCACGAGGGCGGCGAACTCGGCTATGCCCTGGCGACGGCGTTCGGCGCCGCCCTGGACGCCCCGGACCGGATCGTCGCCTGCATCGTGGGTGACGGCGAGGCGGAGACCGGTCCCACGGCCGGGGCCTGGCACTCCAACAAGTACCTCGACCCGGTGACCGGGGGAGCGGTCCTGCCCTTCCTGCACCTCAACGGGTTCAAGATCTCCTCGCCGACGGTCTTCGCGACGATGTCGGACGGGGAACTGCAAGCGCTCTTCCGGGGATACGGCTGGGACCCGCGGATCGTGGACATCACCGGCGACCCGCCGGGTGAACCCCTGGCGGCCGCGGTCCTCGACGCGCACGACGCCGTCCGCAACCTCCAACACCGTGCCCGCACCGGTGACCGGCCGGTCCGCCCCGCCTGGCCCATGATCGTCTTGCGGAGCCTCAAGGGCCGGGGCGCCCCCGCGGAGGTCGAGGGCACGGCGATCGAGGGGACCTTCCACGCCCACCAGGTGCCCCTGCCCGAGGCGCGCGAGGACCCCGTACAGCTACGGGCCCTCGAACAGTGGCTGCGTTCCTACCGGCCGCAGGAACTGTTCGACGCGCAGGGGCGGCCCACGGCCGGAGTGCTCGCCGGGCTCCCCGAGGGGGACGCCCGCATCGGAGCCCAGCCCGCCGCGAACGGCGGCAACCTGCGCCGACCGCTCGACCTGCCGCCGCTCGAACCGCACGCCGTCCAAGTCGGCGAGGGCCCCGGGACGGTGACGGCGAGCCCCACCCGGGTCCTCGGCGGCTGGCTGGCCGACCTCATGCGGAACACCGCGGTCAGTCGCGACTTCCGCATCGTCTCGCCGGATGAGCTGGCCTCCAACAAGCTCGACGCCGTCCTCGCCACGAGCGGGCGCGCGTACCAATGGCCGGTCGAGGAGTACTCCGAGGACCTGACCCGGTCGGGCAGAGTGATGGAAATGCTGTCCGAGCACAACTGCCAGGGCTGGCTCCAGGGCTATCTGCTCACCGGTCGGCACGGCCTCTTCCCCACCTACGAAGCCTTCGCAGCCATCGTCGACAGCATGGCCAACCAGCACGCGAAGTGGCTGAAGACGTCCCGGGAGGTCCCCTGGCGCGCCCCGGTCAGCAGCCTCACCTACCTCCTCAGCAGCGAGGGCTGGCGACAGGAGCACAACGGGTACAGCCACCAGGGCCCGGGATTCATCAGCAACCTGCTGAACAGGAAGAGCACCGTCACCGGCGTCTACCTGCCGCCCGACGCCAACACCCTCCTCGTCACCATGGAACGGCTCCTGGACGAGACCGGAAAGATCAACGCCGTGGTGGCGGGAAAGCACGAGGCCGCCCAGTGGCTCGACCTCGACGCCGCCCGCGCCCACTGCCGGGCCGGTGCGTCCGCCTGGGACTGGGCGGGCACCGACGGCGGCGCGGACCCGGAGGTCGTCCTCGCCTGCGCCGGAGGCATCCCCACCGTCGAGTCGCTGGCCGCCGCAGACCTCCTGCGGCGCGACCTCCCCGACGCCCGGATCCGCTTCGTCAACGTCGTCGACCTGTGCACCCTCGCGCCACCGGACAAGCACCCCCACGGCATGCCGGACGAGAAGTTCCACGCCCTGTTCGGCTCGACGACCCCCGTCGTCTTCGACTTCCACGGCTACCCGTCCGCCGTCCACCAACTGCTCCACGGGCGGCCGCATCCGGAGCGCTTCCACGTCCGCGGATACATCGAAGAGGGCACCACGACCACCCCGTACGACCTGCTCGCGCTCAACGGAACGACCCGCCAGGACATCGCCGCCACGGTCCTGGAGCACCTGCCCGCCCACGCGGGCGACTCCCGCCGACTCGCCGCGCAGTACGTGGGCCACCGCGACCGGCTCCTCAAGGAGCTGCGCAGCACCGGTGTGGACCCGGCGGAGATCACCGAATGGACGTGGACGGCGTGACCGGCCCCGTCCTCACCGGGGAGATTCCCCAGATCGCCCCTGAGACCCGGATGTGCGTGGCCGGGGACTCCTGACAGGAGTCGATCCACCGCAGGCCGTGCACCGCCTTCGACTGCAAGGAGACCTGTCATGCGAAGCGCCCCGTCGGAGCCCGAGCTCCCGGACCGTGTGCCGGAGAAACGTGACGCCGTCACCCCCGACCTGCCGCCCTTCGGTCCGGGAGCCCCCGACCTGCCGGACGCAGGGCACGCACCGGCCCGGCGCGAAGGCTCCCATGGGGACGACGGCATGGAGGACGACGGCGAGGAGAGCGGGAGCGAGGGGAGCGGGAGCGAGGGGAGCGCCGGTCCGCAGGGCGAGCGGCCGACCGCCGGCCCGGGCAACGCCAAGCCCCAAGAGCCGACCGACTGACGAGCACAAGGGCGCCCCGCCACGGAGGGGCGGGACGCACAGGGTGGCCCTCAAGTCCCCCTGCTCGTCCTGCGCCTTCCGCTGCAAGGGATCGGTACACGGGCGAGACCTTGGCGTGTGATCCAGGAGATTCCGGGGAGGCGCCAGGAGAGCAGGGTTGCGCCGCACCCGTGCCGTGACGACGAGAGGACGAACCCATGAGCGAGCAAGAGGCACGGGGAGACGAGGTCTACCAGCCTCAGCCCGGGTCCGAGCCCTCCGAGCTCCAGCCCGATATGGACGACGGTCTCGGGACGCCCGACACGGACGAACAGCTCGACGCCGGCTACTCCCCGCCCGAGCGCCCCTACGCGAGCGAACGGACCGACACCACGGCCGCAGGGCAGCACAGGGGCGAGAGCCTCGACGACCGCCTGGCCCGGGAACAGCCCGAGGAGGGACCCCCGGTCGGAGACGGGATCGGGGACGTGGCAGGCGGAGAGGGCGAGCCCGTCGACCCGGAGGCGGGCGCCGACCGAGCAGGGCGGCTGGCCCCGGCCACGGCCTCCCCCCACCGGAACGACATCATCGCGCACGACGTCGGCATCGACGGGGGAGCGGCTTCTGCCGAGGAGGCGGCCGTGCACGTCCTCCGGGACGCCGATGATGCCGAGTCATGAGGCAACACCGGACACAAGGCTCCCCAAGCCAGGGACGGTACGTCGCGTGGGCGGGCTGAAATGCGAAGACGCCAGGCGGATCGCCCGGGAGGTCCTCTCGGCCCATTCCGTGGGGGAGCGTCTGGTGGACGACGTCCTGCTGGTGGTCTCGGAACTCGTCTCCAACGCGGTTCGCCACGCGGGCGGGGTGACCGCTTTCAGGGTGCGCTGCCTGCCGGATTCGGTGGCCGTCGAGGTTTCGGACGGCTCTCCCGCCGCTCCCCGCACGCCGGGGACGCCGGCAGCAGCTCCAGGAGGGTTCGGCTGGCTACTGGTCAACAAGATCGCGCAGCGTACCGAGATCCGATCCGGCCGCGACGGCAAGACCATCACCGCGTTCGTGGCCGCGGGAGCCACCGCCACGTGAACCCGCACCCTTCGGAGCCGGGCGGCGCCGACTCCATGGGGGCACCGCAGGCAGGCCCCTGCCGGCCGCGGCGCAGGTTTCACGCCGCCGCGACGACCTGGGGCGGGGTGGCCGAGAGCGCGGCGAAGGCCGAAGGACGGGTGGCGTGGACGGCCGGCCCCCCTTTGCCCGCTGTCAAGGCCCGGCGCGCTTCGGCTCGCGCCGCGACGACGGCCAGCGATGCACCTGCGGAGCGGCACATGTGGTGGGCCCGTACGACCGTGCTCATCGCGGCGGCAGTCAGTGGCGCATCCGACAGTTCCAGCACCACCGGCGCGGACCGGTGGGCGGCGAGACAACCGTCGATCGCCCAGGCGGCGGCCGCGCGGCCGGAGATGTCCAGGTCGGCTCGCAGTCGGATGATCAGCACACCGCTATCGGTCACCTTGAAGGGCAGCACCGGCACTCCTCGTCTCCACGGCTACATCGTCGGGTACGGCGCTGATGCCCGCGTCGGGGGCAGACATGCGCGGCAGGGCGTCCAGGGACCGCTGAAGTGGTCCCCGTCACTCTCGGAGTGCGGGTCGAGCCTGGACTGCCCGGGTGGCGGGCTCGAAGGTGGGACAGGGTCCGGGAGTCCAGGCCTGTACCGATGCGCGCAGTTGGGCCCCCAAAACGGGCGTTAGGGCCCCACACCGCGGCAACTCACGCCGGGGCCCCCCCCAACCGGCCCCCCGCCCCCGAAAACAGTCCCAGATACACGCGGTTGCCCGCGGCC
>NZ_JBHVYI010000028.1:42428-89407 GCF_042880975.1 Streptomyces sp. NPDC058289 | reverse complement strand
GGTGGGCTGCTTCTGTTGTGTATATCTCACTGGTTCTTACAGGGGGGGCGCGGCCGCGAGCGGGGCCCCGGCCGACGGCCGGGGCCCCTCTCGCGGTGGGGCGGCCACCGCCCCGGGTCAGTCGGTGAAGCGGCCGAAGCGGCCCTTGTGGAAGAGGAGGGGCTCGCCCTCGCCGGCCGCGCCCATGGCCTCGACCCTGCCCACGACGATGAGGTGGTCCCCGCCGGTGTGCACGGCGTGGATCCGGCAGTCGATCCAGGCGGGCACCGCGTCGAGCTGCGGCGAGCCCGTGGCGGGGGCCGGGGTGTGGGCGACGCCGGCGAACTTGTCGGCGCCGCTGACCGCGAAGGCACGGCACAGATCGCCCTGTTCGGCGCCGAGGATGTTCACGCAGAACACCCCGGTGCGCGCGATGCGGGGCCAGGTGGTCGACGTACGGGCCACCATGAAGGTGACCAGCGGCGGGTCGAGGGAGAGCGAGGCGAAGGACTGGCAGGCGAAGCCGGCCGGACCGTCCTCGCCCTCGCCGGGCGGCGAGGTGATGATCGTGACCCCGCTGGCGAAGTTCCCCAGTACGGCGCGGAATTCGGCGGGGCTGACGGGCGCGCGCTCGTGTTCGCCGACGGCCCGCAGATCGGGGCGGGGCAGTGCTTCGACGGGCTCGGCCCCGGGCTCCGCGGCGGCGGAGGGGAGGGATCCGACTGATCTGAGGTATCGGACGACGGTGGCCGCCATCCCTGCGTGTCCCATCACATCTCCGATTGAAGCTGACGGTTCGTCAGATAGGAAGAGGAGTGTAGGGTCCACATCAATTGAACGCGTTCAACCGATGTGGATGTGGGGGTCCGCCGTGTCGAACCACGTGTTCGTCGGGCCCCGGAGCAAGCGCTCCTGGAGTGGCATCGCGCCCGGTGCGGAAGCCGTCGCCGGTGCACAATTCCTGGTCGCGACGGTGTTCTGGTGGGTCTCCCCGTGCGAGGGCGACGCGTACGGCGTGGGCTACGGCACGTTCGCCATCGGCCTGTTCCTCGAGGTGGCCTTCGCCTGCGTCTTCCTTCCGCCGCTGTCCTTCGCGGCGGGCTGGGTGCACGGCACGCTCTTCACCACCCCCGTGATGGAGCTCTCGCACGTCGTGGGCGTGCGCACCCGGATCCCCGCGCACCGGTGGGCCCCGCCGGTACTGGTCCTGCTCGCAGGCCTGTACGCGGCCCCGGTGGCCCTGCTGGTCCGCACCTCGTACGTCGCCACCTGGGGCTGGATGGCCGCCGCCGGGGTGCTCCCCGTCGGGGTCGCGGTGTACGCGCGGATGCGGCAGCGGACGAAGCTCCGGATGCGGCTGTGGACGCTGGCGGCGACCCTGATCGCGGTACCCGCCGCTCTCGTCGCGGGCTTCCTCATGCCCCCGTACCAGCCGCCGGTCCTGGAGCGCGCTGACTACGTCGGCGTGTGGACCGGCGGCGGCGTCGACCTGGAACTCGACGCGCAGGGCGCGGCGACGGCCGAGGGCCTGCCGGTGGACGACGGATTCGGCGAAGCGGGCCGCTGTTCCGGGCGCGGGACCTGGGAGCACGCCGCCGGTTCGGCCGGCGGCTACGGGCCGGGTGTGGTCCTGTCCGTCGCGGAGTGCGACGAGGCCGCGCTGTACTGGCAAGTGGTGGGCACGGAGGAGGCGCCTCAGCTGTTCGTGCTGATCGGCGACCCGGACGGCGGGGACGTGCGCGTACTGCGGAAGCGGGCGCGGTAGGCGGTCGGGGCGAGGTCCAGGGTCTGCTGGAACACGCGCCGCATGGTCTCGGCGGAACCGAAGCCCGACTGCGCGGCCACCGTGTCCACCGGGTCGTCGCCGGAGTCCAGGAGGGCCCGGGCGGCTTCGAGGCGGACGGATTCCAGGTACTGCCCCGGCGTCATCCCGGTCTCCGAGCGGAAGAGCCGGGCGAGGTGGCGGCCGCTGACCCCGGCGTCCCGGGCGGCCTCGTCGAGCGCGAGCCGGGGATCGGCCCCGATGGCGTCCATGACCGTGCGCAGGACCGGATGTCCGGCCTCGCGCGGGGTCAGGCGGGCGCTGTACTGGGACTGGCCGCCGGGCCTGGCCATGAAGACGACCAGCTCGCGCGCGACCTCCCGGGCGATCGCGGCCCCGTGGTCCTCCTCGACCAGGGCGAGCGCGAGGTCGATGCCCGAGGTCACCCCGGCTGAGGTGACGACGTGCCCGTCCTGGACGAACAGCGGATCCGCCTCCACCCGCACCAGCGGGTACGCCGCCGCGAGCTGCGCCGCGAGCCGCCAGTGCGTGACCGCCCGCCGCCCGTCGAGCACCCCGGTCTGCGCCAGCACGAAGGCCCCGGCGCACACCGAGGTCACCCGGCGCGAGCGGCGCACGAGCTCGGCGACCAGACCCGTCAGGGCCGGATCGGAGACGGCCCGCCGCCAGTCGCTCCGGCCGGGGACGACGAGCGTCCCGGGCCGGGCCGGCAGGTCGTCCGGGCCACCGTCCGCGCCGATGCGTACGCCCGAGGAGGTGCGCACGTCGGCCCCGTCCGGGGAGACGATCCGGACCTCGTAGCGGGCGCCGTGGACATTGGCGGTACCGAACACCTCGGCGGGACCCGTGACATCGAGCAGCTGCACGCCGTCGAAGGCGACGATGACGACGGGGTGGGCGGCTACTCGTCCCACGGGGAGTCCAGGACCACGCGGACGAAGTCCCCGCGCTCGAAACCGGGCACGTGGTGCGCGAGCACGTCGGCCTTGATGTTGCCGAAGGTGGTGCCGGGCTTGGGTGCCACGCCGTCGGCGAAGGCGCGCAGGATGCGCTCCTTGAACCGCGGGCGCGGGTGCAGGGCGACGACCGCCGCGCGGTCCGCCTCGGCGAGGTCGTGATAGCCGATGCCGAGCACGTCGTACTCCACGCCCGCGGTCACCAGCGCCACCTCGGGCTCCATGTGCTCCGGGATGCCCGGGGTGGTGTGCAGGGCGATCGCCGTCCACACCCGGCGCACCGCGTCCTCGGGGACCCCGTGGCTCCGCAGGAACCGGCGGGCCTCGTCGGCACCGTCCACCTCGAAGCGGCGGCCACTGGCACGGAAGGGCTCGGTGAGGCCGAGGTCGTGGAACATCGAAGCCACGTAGAGCAGTTCGGGGTCCGCCTCGATGCCGAGGCGGCGGCCCTGGAGGCTGCCGAAGAAGTACACGCGGCGGGAGTGGTCGTAGAGCAGCTCGCTCAGGCCGTCCCGGACGAGCTCGGTCGCCTCCTTCGCCAGCCGTGAGTCCGGTACCCGGATCGTGTGCGCGAGTGCGTCGCCGGTCGTCGTCATGGTCTGCTCCCTCTCCTGGGGTCCCTGCGGGTCGACTCCAGTCTTCGGGGCCCGCACCGCCTCCCGCCATGGCCATCGGGCCACACATCCCACAGATACGGACACGGGCGAGGGCTCGGCGCGGCCGTACGGGTGATTCCGCCGCCGTGCGGAGTCCCCTGGGGCGCGGGCCCCGTACGGGCTCGGCATCGTGGCGGGGGACCGGAGACAGGCCCCCGCCGCAGCAGCGGCGCACGCACAGGAGGACCCTCATGCTCGGCACCGAATTCCGCAAGGGATCGCCCAACTGGCTCGACCTCGGGAGCCCCGACACCGACGGGGCCGTCTCGTTCTACACCGGCGTCTTCGGGTGGGAGTACGTCTCCCTCGGCCCGGAGGCGGGCGGCTACGGCTTCTTCCAGGTCGACGGCAAGACCGTCGCCGCCCTCGGACCGCTCACCGAGGAGGGCGCCACCCCGGCGTGGATGCTGCACTTCAACACCCCCGACATCCAGGAGACGACGGCGGCCGTCAAGGCGGGCGGCGGAGTGGTGCGCATGGAGCCCGGGGACGTGATGGGGGAGGGCTGGCTGGCGCAGTTCACCGATCCGCAGGGCGCGGAATTCGCGTGCTGGCAGCCGGGGAAGACGGCCGGGCTGGGGCGGGCTTCCGAGGTGAACACCCTCATCTGGGCGGAACTGCACGTACCCGACCCGGTCGCGGCCATCGAGTTCTACGCCGGCCTCTTCGGGTGGCGCTCCGCCGAAATGGAAGCCCCCGGGATGACGTACCGGGTCCTGAGCATCGCCGACGGGGACCAGGAGGACGGCTCCTTCGGCGGGGTCGCACCCCAGGGCGACGGCGCGGGTGACGAAGTACCCCGCTGGGTGCCGTACTTCAACGTCGCCGATGTGGACGCGACCGTGGCCGCGATCCGGGGCGGCGGGGGCTCGGTGCTGATGCCCGCCGCCGACGTCCCGGAGGTGGGGCGGATGGCGTGGACGGCGGACCCGACGGGAGCGGTGTTCGCGCTGCTCACGCCGGACCCGCGGATGTAGGTGCGGGGGCGCGGGTGCGCGGGTGCGCGGGTGCGCGGGCCCGCGGATGGAGGTGCGGATGCGCGGCTACCGGCCGAGGTACTTCGGGGTGCGGCGCTCCACGAAGCCGGCGACCCCCTCGTTCGCGTCGGCCGTGGTCATGTTCAGCTCCTGGGCGGTGGCCTCGGCGGCGAGCGCCGTCGCACGGTCACCGTCCAGGGAGGCGTTGACCAGCTGCTTCGTCAGGGCCAGGGCGCGGGTGGGGCCCTGCGCTAGGCGCTCCGCCCACTCCCGGGCGGTCTCCTCCAGCGCCTCGACGGGGACCACCTTGTTCACCAGCCCGAGCCGCTCGGCTTCGGCCGCCGGGACGGCGTCCCCGAAGAACATCAACTCCTTCGCCTTCTGCGGTCCGACGAGGCGGGGGAGGAGGTACGCGCCACCGCCGTCGGGGACCAGGCCGCGGCGGACGAACACCTCGATGAAACGGGCCGGTTCGGCGGCGATGACCAGGTCGCAGGCGAGCGCGAGGTGGGCGCCGATGCCGGCGGCGGTGCCGTTCACGGCGGCGATGACCGGCTTCTCGCAGTCGAGCACGGCCGTGATCAGGCGCTGCGCGCCGAGCCGGATCATGCGGGCCACGTCGCCGACGACCCGCTCCGCCGGTGCGGCCGGAGCCCCGCGCAGGTCGGCGCCCGCGCAGAAGCCCTTGCCGGTGGCGGTGATGACGACGGCCCGCACGTCGGGGTCGGCGGAGGCTTCGGCGAGCAGCCCGATGACGCGCTCGCGCTGGTCCCAGGTGACCGCGTTCATGGCCTCCGGGCGGTTGAGGGTGATCCAGGAGACGCCGCTCTCGAAGCGGTGGAGGACTTCGTCCTCCGGGGTGCCGGTCATGGTGGAACTCCTGTTCGTGGGTGGGTGCGGCGCCGTTGCCGGGGACCGGTCCCCGGGCCCCTGCGCCTCAAGCGCCGGCGGGGCTGGGTTGTGGTCGGGGTCTGTGTGTACGTGGACGTGGTCGTGCGCCGGCTGCGGAGGGTGGGTCGGTGCCGGGGCCGGGGTGGGGTGTCGGCCTGGACTGCATGATTTAGGCGCCCCGTGCCCTACGTGGACAGGGTGCGGGGTGTTCTCGCGCCACAAATCACGCTTTACGTCCCGGCCGACACCCCACCCCGTCCCCGTCCCCGACCCGGGCCGCCTCCAGCCCCGTCGGCGGGCATTTCAGCCCCGCCGGGGTTTGACCTTTCAGCCGTCCGGCGTTTGAGGACCGGGGTCTGGGGCGGAGCCCCAGGGCCTTTCGGGGTCCGGGCAGCGCCCGGGGAACGGTGGAAGGGCGGGTAGGGGAACTCCGCCCCGCGCAGCGGGGGGACTGGGCGCGGGCCCCGGGGACGGTGGCGGCGCGCCCGGATCGGCGCGGAGCGAGGACGGCTGGGTCACCGGAGGTCAGCGGCAGATGGCGAGGGCGTCCAGGGCGACGGCGCCCTGGCCTCGGGGGAGGACCATCAAGGGGTTGATGTCCAGCTCCGACAGTTCGTCGCCCAGTTCCATCGCCATCCGCTGGACCCGGAGGATGACCTCCACCAGCGCGTCGACGTCGGCAGGGGGCGCCCCCCGTACCCCCTCCAGGAGGGCGTGTCCGCGCAGTTCCCCGAGCATCGCCCGCGCCTGGTCCTCGCCGAAGGGGGGGACCCGTACGGCCACGTCGTGCAGGACCTCCACCAGGACCCCGCCCAGGCCCACCGTCACCGTGGGGCCGAAGAGCTCGTCCTGGGTGACGCCGACGACCATCTCGACTCCGCGTTCCACCATCTGGCAGACGAGGATCCCGTCCAGCGGGACGTTCTCGTAGCGTGCGATGTCCGTCAACTCGCGGTAGGCGTCCCGGATCTGGCTCGCCGAGGTCAGGCCGATCTTGACCAGGCCCAGTTCGGTCTTGTGGGCGAGCTGGGGGCCCGAGGCCTTCATGACGACCGGGTAGCCGACCAGTCCAGCGGCTCGTACGGCCGCTGCGGCGCTGGTCACCAGCTGTTCCCGGGGCACCCGTATCCCGTAGGCGCGCAGGAGCTGCTTCGCCGCGTGCTCGCTGAGCTGCTGGCCCGGACGCATGAGGGCCTGGGCCTTGCGGAAGGAGGGTGAGGTGGTGCGCGGGGCGTCCTCGAAGGGGGAGCGGTAGGCGGCGGTGAAGCGGTGGTGGCCGAGGTAGGCGCGGACGGCGGTGATGCAGTTGCCGAAGGTGCGGAAGGTGGCGACCCGGGAGGAGCCGAGGAGCGTGGTGCGGTAGGCCTCCTCCGTGCCGACGGGGGAGCCCCAGATCACGCAGATGAGTTTGTCGGTCTGTTCGGCCGCGTCCACCAGGTCCTGCGCCAGTTTGTCGCTCATGGGAGGGAAGGGGCCTGTGATCGGGCAGATCAGGACGCCCACGGACGGGTCCGCGAGGATCGCGTCGATGATCTTGCGGCCGCGCCAGTCGCCGACCGGGTGGCCGCCGTTGTCCACGGGGTTGGAGACGCCCAGGTACTCCGGGATCCACTGGTGCAGCTCGTCCTGCTTGGCCTGGGAGAGGGTGGGCAGACTCAGCCCCGCCTCGGTCGCCAGGTCGGAGAAGTGGGCGCCGGTCCCGCCGGAGATGGAGTACACGACCACCCCGTCGGCCAGTGGCTTGCGCGCCCGGGCCAGCAGTGCGGCGGTGTCCTGGAGTTCGTCGAGGCCGTCGACCCGGATGACGCCGAACTGCCGCATGGCGGCGTCCACGACGGTGTCCGCGCCGGTCAGCTTCCCGGTGTGCGAGGCGGCCATGCGGGCGCCGGTCTCGGTGCGGCCGACCTTGACGGCGACGACGGGGACGCCGTTGCGGGCGGCCCGGTCGGCGGCGAGGAGGAACTGCCGGCCGTCCTTGAGGCCCTCCACGTAGCAGGCGATGGCCCCGACCTCGGGCTGCTCGGCGAAGTAGGAGATGAAGTCGGAGGTTTCGAGGTCGGCCTCGTTGCCGGTGGGCGCCCAGTGGGAGAGGCGGATGCCCAGCTCCTGGAGGGTGTAGACCGGGCGGCCCTGGTGGCCGGACTGGGTGATGAGGGCGATGGCCGGGCCGTCGAGGTCCTCGCGGAACTTCTCGAAGGCGTTGAGGTTCGTGTTGGGGCCCAGCAGGCGCAGGCCCGAGCGCCGTACGGCGGCGCCCAGGCGGGCCTGTGCGGCGGCGCCCTCGTCGCCGGTCTCGGCGAAGCCGGAGGCGAAGGCGACGGCGAACTTCACCTTGGCTTCGGCCAGTTGCTCCACGACCGGGAGCGGGTCGGCCACGAGGAGGACGGCGAGGTCCACCTGTTCGGGCAGGTCGGCCACGGAGGCGTGGCAGGGCAGCCCGAAGACCGTGGCCCGGGTGGGGTGCACGGGGTGCAGCCGGGCACCGACGCGTTCCGCCCAGGCGATGAGCTGGCGGGTGATGCCGGTGTTGGGTCTGCCGTCGGCGTCCGAGGCGCCGATGACCGCCACGGACTCGGGCCGGAAGAACCGGTCCAGGTCGGGAGCGTCGGCGTGCAGGGGCCGACCGCTGACGTCCAGCGCGACCGTGTCCTCGGCGGACGGAGCCGCTGTGGAGTGGACGGCCGTCCTGGGGGTCTCCCCGCAGGCCTCGACACGTGCGCGGAAGTCGGTGGTGAGGGTGCCGTGAGTAGATCCAAGCATCGTTCCGCCCGCTCCTGCTCGATGAACCTCGACGAATCTCAATAACTGACGCGTAGTCAGATTACTGAACTGACGTGCCGTCAGGAACAGGGATGCACAGGAAAGCTGGTGGAGGTGCTGTGTGGAGCGGTCGCGGACGACTCCCGGGCACGTCCCGGACCGGCTCCCGGGAGGGTGTGCGGGACGGTTCGCGGGGCCGTCCAGGGAACGGTCTCAGATCGCGGGGGTCCGGTCCAGACCAGTATTCGGCCGAGGTCAGAGGGCCGGGACGGCCGTGCGGGGCGGCCGCTCCGGCGGGCCGTGGCCCCGCCGTTCCCCGGGCGCTCACCACTCCCGGGGGGCGATGAGCTCCTCGATGTCCGCGTCCGAGAATCCGTACGCGGAGGCCACGAAAGCGAAGTCCTCGGCTATCTCCTCGCGCGCCACGGTCTCGATCTCGCTCCCCGCCGCCTCGAACTCCGCTTCCAGTAGGTTGAACTCCTCGGTCGCCGCGCCCGTCAGCACGTACAGCCCGGCCAGGTCCGAGGGTCGCTCGGCCTCGATGCGCGCGCACAGCCGGAGCAGGATGCCCCGGCCCTTGTCGAGGACGTGATCGGGGTAGTACGCGTCCCCGTAGAGCTGCTCCAGGAAGGAGCGGGCCGACACCTGCTGGTTCGTGATCGACATGGTGATCCCCCTGTTCCGCCGACGGCCCGGCGGGTCCGACGTACTGCCGATGCTGCACCAGGCCACTGACAACGGGCCCGATGCTGTGGGGGGATCGGTGGGTGGAGGCCGGCTACGCGCCGACCGTGCGGGCGATGCCCTTGGCGATCTTCTCGGCGTCCAGGGCCAGTTCGCGGAGGTTCCCGCTGATGGGGTTGGTGAAACCGGTGAAATAGAGCCCCGGGGCGTCGGGCGGGGTCTCCGCGCCGTGCGTACGGGGGCGGCCGCGGTCGTCCAGTACGTCGAGCCCGCCGACCAGACCCTCCAGAGCGCGGCGGTAGCCGGTGGCCGCGATCACGGCGTCCGGGGTGATCCGCGAGCCGTCCGCGAGGACCACCTCGGCTCCGTCGAGGGAGTCGACGGCGGCCACGGGCTCCACCCGGCCCGTGCGGACCGCGTCGATCAGGCCGACGTCCTGGATCGGGATCGCCCCCTGCTTGACCCTGCTGTACAGGCCGGTGGTGGGGCGCGGGAGTCCGTACGCGGACAGGTCCGGGACCGAGGCCTTGCCGACGATCGCGCCGAGCCGGTCGACGAGCCGGACCGGGAGGCGCCGGACCAGGATGCCGGTCCGCTGGGAGGGCCAGCCGGCGGTGGAGCGGCGCAGGATGTGCGGGGCGGTGCGCACCGCGAGCCGGACCCGGGCGGCGCCGCCTTCGGCGAGGTCGACGGCTATCTCGGCGCCCGTGTTGCCGACGCCGACGACCAGGACGTCCAGGCCGGCGTAGGGGGCGGGGTTGCGGTACTCGGCGGCGTGGGCGAAGGGGCCCGGGAAGGTGTCCCGGCCGGGCCAGTCGGGGACGAAGGGGGTGTGGTTGAAGCCCGTCGCGACCACGACCGCCCGGGCCGCCATGACGCGGCCGCCGGTGGCGTGCAGGGTCCAGCCGGGGGCGGCGGGGCTGGTGGGGCTGGTGGGGTCGTCGAGGCCGTCGGGGCCGTCGAGGCCGTCGGGCCGGGAGTCCGTGACGGGCTCGATGCGGGTCACCTCGATGCCGGTGGCGATCTCCAGCTCGTGGAACTCGGCGTACTTCTCCAGGTAGCGCACCACGTTCTCGCGCGCCACCCAGCGTCCGAAGCGGCGCGGCATGGCCAGGCCCGGGAGGGCGGAGAGGCGGCGCGTGGTGTGCAGGTGGAGGCGGTCGTAGTGCCGCCGCCAGGAAGCGCCGACCGACTCCGACTTCTCCACCACCACCGCGCGGATCCCGCGGGCGCGCAGCGCGGCGGCGACGGCGAGGCCGCCGGGGCCGGCGCCGATCACGTAGACCGGGCGGGGCTGGGTGGACAGGTCGGGTGCTGCGGGGACTCCGGGCATGAGGTGTGAGCGTATCGCCGTACGGGGGCGGTGGGTCTCGGACGAGGAGGGAATCGGTTGCGGATCGATTACGGGGAGTGGTGGGGGGCGGTGGTGGTGGGGGCGGGCGCTGTGGGCGGGGGCTTGTGGGATGGGGTGGGATCCGGTGAACTGACGGTACGTCAGATGGGTCCGCCCCGGAGGAGTGGTGTCGTGAGTACTGGAGCCGGTACGGCTGCGCGGTTCGACCTGCCGGAGATCGACGACTTCACGCGGCCCTACTGGGACGCGGCCGCGGAGGGGCGGCTGTTGCTGCGGCGCTGCGGGGAGTGCGGCAAGGCGCACCACTACCCGCGGGAGTTCTGCCCGGCCTGCTGGGCGGGGGAGGACCGGGTCACGTGGGAAACGGCGAGCGGGCGGGCCACGCTGTACACCTGGTCGGTGATCCACCGGAACGATCTGCCGCCCTTCGGGGAGCGGGTGCCGTACGTGGCGGCGGTGGTGGATCTTGCGGAGGGGCCGCGGATGATGACCGAGGTCGTGGGTGGGGCGGGGCGGGAGTCGGGGCCGGGGCTGCCGGAGTTGGAGCTGCGGGTGGGCATGGAGTTGGCGGTGACCTTCCGGGAGGCGGCGGAGGGCATCTGGGTGGCGGTCTTCGCTCCGCGCGTGGCCGCCTGACCGGCTGCGGGTGGCTCGGCCCTGCGGGGCTGTCCCCTATCCGCCCTTCCACCGTTCCCCGGGCGCTGCCCGGACCCCGGTCCTCAAGCGCCGGACGGGCTGAGGAGGCGGGTGCCGGGCTCCGCCCGGGCCCCTTGGGGCTCCGCCCCAGACCCCGCGCCTCAAACGCCGGACGGTTGAAAGGACCCGCACGCGTCGGACGGCTGGGTTGGTCGGGTCAGGGCCACAGGAGGTGGTGGGTCCAGGGGGTGGTCGGGGTGCGGGTGTAGTGGAGCCGGGTGTGGAGGCGGGATGCGTCTCCCTGGAAGAACTCGATCTCCGTGGGGGAGAGGACGTACCGGGTCCACGTGGGCGCCGGGGCGTCCGGCTCCGCGCCGGCCCGTTCCCAGGACACCGCCGCGGCGGCGGCCAGCTCCTCCCGGGAGTCCAGCACCTCGCTCTGGCGCCCCGTCAGCGCCGCGGCCAGCGCCCCGCGCGTGCGGGCCGCCAGGTCGGCGCGGCTCTCCACCGCATCGCACGCCGTGACCCGGCCCCGGAAACGGATCTGGCGGGCCACCGCCGGCCAGTAGAAGCCCAGCGCCGCCGCCGGCTGCCCGGCCAGCTGCCGACCCTTCGTGCTGGTGGAGTGCGAGGCGAAGTGCAGGCCGCGCTCGTCGGCGTCGTGCAGCATGACCGTGCGTACGTCCGGGCGCCCGTCCGCGTCCACTGTCGCCAGGCTCATCGTGTGCGGCTCGGGCTGTCCCGCCTTGGCGGCGTGCGTGAACCACTCCCGGAACAGCTCGAGCGGCTCGGCCGGTGCGGTGGCCGTGTCGAAGGAGGGCAGCGGGCCGTCCCAGACGCGCAGGGAGTGCAGGGTGGTGTGGAAGTCGCTCAAGTCGCTGGTCTCGCTCGTCATTCCCCAATCGAACACCACGCGGCTTGGCGGTCACTACGATGTGCGGGTTTTACGTGCTTTACGTGAGTCGTGAGCGTGGGGAGACGTAGGAATGGATAACAGCAGCGGCGTCAGAGTCGGCGGCATACGAAGAGCCCTGGTGGCCCTGGTCGTTGCCGGTGTCGCGGTGGCCTGCGGGCCCGCGCCGGGGGGTGGCGGGGCCTCCTCCGTCCCGTCCGGACCCGTGTCGGCAACGGCCGGCGCCACCACCTCCGCACCGGCGACCTCGCCGCCGCCCACCTCCGCGGCGCCGACTCCGACGCCGACTCCCACGCCCACGCCGACGCCGACGAAGGCTCCGCCGCAGACCCGGGCCCCGGCACCCGCGGACCCGAAGCCGGCCCCGACTCCCAGCCGGAGTACGGCGAAGCCCCCGGTCGCCACCAAGACGCCGCAGGAGCCCCCGAGCGGGGTCTGCGAGATCGTCTCCAACGCCGGGAACTGCTACAACGCCGGCCAGTTCTGCCGCAAGGCCGACCTCGGACGCTCCACCCACGCCGCGAACCGGCGGATGATCTACTGCCGGATGGACGGCACGCAGCCCCGCTGGCAGTACTAGCAGTACCAGCAGCAACGCGGAACGGGGGCGCTCCGCCCGACCTGTTCGGTCGGGGGGAGCGCCCCCGTGGGTGTCCGAATGCGTCCGGAGTGCGTCCGGAGTGCGTCAGGACGTCAGGACGTCAGGACGTCAGGACGTCAGGACGTCACGGCGTCACGACATCAGTCGAGGATGTCCGGGATGGGCTCGGCGGTGGTGCTGCGCTTGAGCGTGGCGGCACCGGCGGCCGGGCCGAGGGCCCAGTCGGTGAGCTTGATCGCGTCCGGGTAGCGGTCCGTGGTGTTCAGCAGGACGCCGACGATGGTCTTGCCGTTGCGGGTCACGGAGAAGACGAGGCACTGGCCGGCAACCGAGCCGCTACCCGTCTTGACGCCGATGGCGCCCGGGGTCTGGTACGGGTGGCCGGGCGTGATCAGCAGGTTGGTGTTCGTCCAGGTGGCGGAGGTGGAGGTGCCGCCGGTGCTGTACGAGGTGGTCTTGACGATCGCCTTGAAGGTGGAGCCCTTCATCGCGGCGCGGGTGAGCTTCGCCAGGTCGCGCGCGGTGATCTTGTTGTTGCCGTGCTGCGAGATGCCGTCGAAGGCGTCGTAGTACGTGTTGGTCATGCCGAGGGTCTTCGCCTTGGCGTTCATCTTCGCGATGAAGTCCAGGATGCGGGCCGACCGGCTCGAGCCCGAGCCGAAGGTGTCGGCGAGCGCGTAGGCCGCGTCGCAGCCCGAGGGCAGCATCATCCCGTAGAGGAGCTGGCGGACCGTGGGGGTGGCGCCGGCCTTCAGGCGGGCCGTGCTCGCGCCCTCGCGGACGACGTAGTCCAGGTACTCCTGCTGGACGGTGACCTTCTTGTTGAGGTCGATGCCCGGCGAGGTGAGGACGACCAGGGCCGTCATGATCTTCGTGGTGCTGGCGCCCTCGAGCTTGGTGTCGCCGAGCTTGTTGGCGATCGTGGCGCCCGTGGTGCCGTCCATGACGAAGGCCGACTTGGCGAGGGTCGGCGGTCCGGTGACTGCCTGGGCGGGCGAGGCGACCGCGACGAGGGCGCCGGTGGCGACGGTGATGGCGAGAGCGGCGCGCGAGCGCCGCAGCAGGTTCGATATCAAGTCAGTTCCCGTGATGGCTGGAGATTCCCCGAAGGGGCCGTGGGCATCGAGGTGCCGGCCCCTCCGGGAGCTTACGCAGCCCGACCGACAAGGAGTCAGTCCCGTCCGAGAATGATCGTGCCCGAGGAACAGAACCAGCCGCCCGTGCCCGAGGCGAGGGCCACTTGTGGGAGGTTTCCGCCTGGTTTGCGGACCTGGCCGGCGCCCGCCTCGCCGCGCAGTTGGCGTACGGCCTCGACCAACAAGAACAGGCCGCGCATGCCGGGATGGCAGGCGGAGAGTCCGCCGCCGTCCGTATTGACCGGGAATTCGCCGTCCCGCAGGAGGCGGCCTTTCTCCACGAATGCGCCGCCCTCGCCCTTTGCGCAGAAGCCCAGGTCCTCCAGGGTGACCAGGGTCATATAGGTGAAGGCGTCGTAGATTTCGGCGAGGTCGACGTCGGCCGGGGTGAGCCCGGCGCGGGCGAAGGCCTGGCGGCCCGAGACCGCCGCGGGGGAGACGGTGAAGTCCTCCCACTCCGACATCGTGGTGTGCGAGACGGCGGTGCCGGAGCCGAGGATCCAGACGGGCTCCTTGGCGGTGTCCGGTACGTAGTCCTCCGCGGCCAGCAGGACCGCGCAGCCGCCGTCCGAGCGGATGCAGCAGTTCAGCTTCGTGAAGGGGTCCGCGATCATGCCGGAGGACAGGACGTCGTCGACCGTGATCGGGTCGCGGAACATCGCGTCCGGGTTGGTGGCGGCGTTCGCCCGCGCCTGCACCGCCACTTCGGCGAGCTGCTCCAGCGTCGTGCCGTACTCGTGCATGTGGCGGCGCGCGGCCATCGCGTACTTGGAGACCAGCGTGTGCCCGTACGGGACCTCGAACTGCAGCGGTCCCCGCGCCCCGAAGGAGAGGTTCGAGGTCCGGCGGCGGGCCTTGATGTCGGCGCGTGCGGTGGATCCGTAGACGAGGAGGACCGCGTTGGCGTGGCCGGCCGCGATGGCGTCGGCGGCGTGGGCGGCCATGACCTCCCAGGTGGAGCCGCCGACCGAGGTGGAGTCGACCCAGGTGGGGCGCAGGCCCAGGTACTCGGCGACCTCCACGGGCGCCAGGATGCCGAGGCCGGCCGAGGCGAAGCCGTCGATCACCGACCGGTCCAGGCCGGAGTCGGCCAGGGCACGGCGGGCGGCCTGCGCGTGCAGGGCGTACGGGGTGGGGCCGTCCACCCGGCCGCAGTCCGAGAGGGCGACGCCGACGACGGCGACCCGGCGGGGCCGGGCCTGAGGGCCGGCGGTGGCGGTGGCGGAGGCGGTGAGGGGTCCAGGCATGAGGAGACGGTACAACTGACGGAGCGTCAGATGCTAGGGGGGTGAGGCGGGGCGGGGTGGCGGGGAGGCTGTCGGGTCGGCGTGGGGGCGGCCCCGGACGGTCGGGAGCATGGCCCAGCTCCGCCGGGTCTTCGGGATCGCCACCCGCTTCTGAGGGGCGCGTGCGCGCGATGGGTCGGGCGGCCGGCTCGGGCGATCGGCTTCTGCGATCGGCTTCGGAGGGTCCGCCCCCTGTGCTTCTGGCGTCGCTCGCCCTAACATGACGGCCCGTCAGATACGGGGAGGAGCCCGACGATGGATGCCGCCTTCACCGCGGAGCAGGACGAGATGCGCCGTACCCTGCGCGAGATCCTGGGCAAACGCTGCGGCCCGGACGAGGTCAAGGCCGCCGTCCGCACCGCCGCCGGACACGACCGCGAGCTGTGGCAGCAGCTCGCCCGGCAGCTCGGACTGCCGGGCATCGCCGTGGCCGAGGAGTACGGGGGCGTCGGCTGCGCCGCCGCCGACCTGGTCCTGGCCTGCGAGGAGACCGGGCGGGTGCTGCTGCCCTCGCCACTGCTGGCCACCGCCGCGCTCGCCGTGCCGCTGATCACCGCCCTGGGGACCGGCGACCAGCGCTCCACCCTGCTCCCGCCGCTCGCGGCGGGCGGGCTCACGGCCACGCTCGCCGTACCCGGCCCGGCCCTGGCCACCGCCCTCGCGCTGACCGGGGACAACGCCCCGGGCGAATGGGCCGGCGGCGGCCGGGCCGGCGGGGTGCAGGCCCGCGCCGTGGACGGCGGCTGGCGGCTGTACGGGGAGGTCGCCCAGGTGCTCGACGGGCACAGCGCCTCGCTGCTGCTGGTCGCCGCGCACGCGGGAGGGTTCGCCCGCAGCCGCACGCTGCTGTTCCTCGTACGGGAGGACGCGCCCGGCCTCGTACGGGCGCGGCAGACCACCCTGGACGAGACCCGCCCGCAGGGCCGCATCGAACTCCGCGACGTCGAAGCGGAGTTGCTGGGAGCCGAGGACGCCGACATGGCCGGAGCCCTCGCCGCCACCGGACGCGGCGCCGCGGCGGTCCTGGCCGCCGAGGCGGTCGGCGCGGCCGGGCAGGCGCTCGCCCGCACCGTGGAGTACGTACGGCAGCGCGAGCAGTTCGGCCGGGCCATCGGCTCGTTCCAGGCGGTCAAACACCGCCTCGCCGACCTCTACGTACAGGTCCAGGCGGCCCGCTCCGCCGCCTACTACGCCGCCTGGGACCCGGAACAGGGCGGACTCGCCCTGGCCCAGGCCCTGGAAGCGCTGCGGATCACCGCAGGCGAAGCCATCCAGCTGCACGGCGGCATCGGCTTCACCTGGGAGCACGACGCACACCTCTACTTCAAGCGGGCGGCCGCCGACGAACTGCTCTTCGGCCCCGTCCACCGACTGCGCGCCCACGCAGCGGAAGCCGCCGGGCTGTTCGCCCCCGCGGCCCCCGCATCTGCATCCGCATCCGTACCCGCACCAGCCCCTGCCCCCGCCCCACGGAACGAGAAGGTGGCCGTCTGATGGCGCCCGGAGTCAAGCTGATGCAGAAGGTCTCCTCGACCATGCTGTTCGCCAAGATCGCACCGCACTTCATCCCCGCCATGGACAAGGCGGTGCACAAGCTGACCCGCGGCAAGGTCATCCTCAGCGCCCAGATGCTCCCCGGCGTGATCCTGACCGCCAAGGGAGCCAAGACCGGCGAACCGCGCACCACCCCGCTCGCGTGCATGCCGGAGCAGGACGGGGTGAGCTGGCTGCTGATCGGCTCGAACTTCGGCCGCCCCGGACACCCGGCGTGGACCGGGAACCTGCTCAAGAACCCTGACGCGGACGTGAGTTGGAAGGGTCAGGACATCGCCGTACGCGCCCGCCTGCTGGCGGGTGAGGAACGCGCGGCGGCGTGGCAGGCGGTGCTGAAGTTCTGGCCGCCGTACGCGACGTACCAGGCGCGCATCGAGCGCGAGATCCGGTTGTTCCGCCTGGAGCGTCGCTGATCGCGGCGGAAGTCCCGTGGTCGAAGTCCCGTGGCCGAAGTGCCGTGGCCGAAGTCCCGTAAGGGCGGCGGCTTGAGCGGCGGCCCCGAAGGCGCGGCGGACCCGGTGGGGGTCCGCCGCCTACTTCGTCGGCTTCTTGCCCGTGATGCCCAGGTGGACCAGGAGCGCCAGGTTCGGCTTCAGCTCCGCCTGCTTGACGCCCCAGGTCTGGAACCCCTTCTGGTGCGAGGCGACCGCCGCGAGCATGGCGACCAGCGAGCCGGCCATCGCCGCCGGGCTCACGTCCTTGTCGACCTTGCCCTTGGCCTGGAGCTCCTTCATCGACTCCGTGAGGGAGTTGGTGACGGAGTTGAGGATCTTCATGCGGATCTTGTAGAACCGCTTGTCGCCCTCGGCCGCACCGAGGTCGACGACCCGCAGGATGGCGTCGTTGCGCCGCCAGAACTCCAGGAAGCCGTCCACGAGTTCCTCGGCCGCAGCCCAGCCCGCCTTGCCGACCCACGCGCGCCCCTCGACCAGCGAGGTCAGCTGTGCGCCCTCGTTGGCCATGCGCTCCGCGATCTCCAGGACGGCACCTTCGACGTCCGGGAAGTACTGGTAGAAGGTCGCGGGGGAGGTACCGGCCTTGCGGGCGACGTCGATCACTTTGACGTCGCGGTACGGCGAGGAGCTGAGCATCTCGCTGAGGCAGTCGAGCAGCTTCTGCCTCGTCGCCTGACCGCGCCGGCCGGCAACGCGGCCGTCGACGGTGCGTACTTGTCCTGTCATGCCGTCAGCTTACCGAGGGGTGATCGGCGCGCGATTCGGCCGCCTGCAAATGGGGTTACGGGACGCCTGGCCTGGGCGTACGCCCGCCCCGGCCCGTCACCACGACCGATTCCGGCCGCGCCCGCCCCCTGGGCGCGCCGTCCGGCTTCGAACCCTATCCCCCGAATAGTCTTATCAACAGGCTGTGGACAAGTTTTCGGGCACATCATGATCCGGAGGACATGGCTGGCGAGCGAGGCGGAACGTGCGCGGAGGGTGCACACCCTTGCACACCCCCGCACAACGGAAGGAACCGGGCTCATGGCCGCATTCGCGGAAGGCTCACCCTGCTGGGTCGACGCCTCCCTGCCGGACGTGGAAGCCGGCAAGCGCTTCTACGGTGAGCTCTTCGGGTGGACCTTCGCCGACAGCGCGGGAGCCGAGTACGGCCACTACACCCAGGCCTACAGCCGCGGCCGCAACGTCGCCGCCCTCGCCCCCAAGCCCGACGGCCGGATGCCGACCGTCTGGGGGATCTACCTCTACACCACCGACGCGTACGCCTGCGCCCAGCGCATCCGCGCCGCCGGCGGCCAGATGGTGATGGACCCGATGCCGGTCGGCCCCTACGGGACCGCCGCGATGGCCGCCGACCCCGGTGGGGCCGTCTTCGGCCTGTGGCAGCCCGGCACCCACCACGGTTTCGACGCCCAGAACGAGCCTTACACGTACTGCTGGTCCGAGGTGTACACCCGGGCCCGCGACGCCGTGGACGTCTTCTACGCCAAGGTCTTCGGCTACGTCCCCGAGGACCAGAACGACGACGAGTCGGGCATCGAGTACCGCGTCTGGTCCCCGCCCGGCAAAGCGCCCGGCTCGGAGACCGCCGTCCTGGGGCGCAGCCTGATCACCGACGCCTTCCCGGAGATCATGCCCGCGCACTTCCTCGCGTACTTCGCCGTCCCGGACTGCGACCAGTCCGTGGCGATGGTGCAGCGCCTCGGCGGCCGGGTCACCGCCGACCCCTTCGACACCCCGTACGGGCGCATCGCGGTGGTCGCGGACAACCAGGGCGCGGTCTTCGGGCTCCTCTCGGAGCCGCGGACGAGGACGGGCGGCTAGGCCGGGCGGCTGGGCCGGCCGTACGGGGCCCCGTACGAGGCCGTCCGCCGGGTCAGCCGGTGACGTCGACCGAGTCCACGCGGCTCTCGGCACGCACCCAGGAGGAGTCCATGGACGTCACCGCCTTCCAGTCGCCACTGCGGTCCGCGACGAACGCCTTCTTGAAGGCGCCGCGGGCATCGGTGGTCGTGGCCCCGACCCGGATCCACTCGCTGCTGCCCGTCGCCCGGAAGAAGACGCCGACCGTGGCGCGGGCGACCGGCGTGGCCGGGCCGTTGAGCTCGTTCAGCCGGCCCTGTACGGTCAGCTGCCCACCGCGCTTGACCGGCTCGGGATGGGCGTTGAATTCGGAGAACGTGGGCACGACGCGAGTGATTGTGAGGACTTCCGAGGTGCTCTGCGGCATGTCCTTGCCCGCGTACCGCAGTCGCCAGTACCCGCGCTCCGCGGGCACGGTGTGGTCGAAGCGGGCGTCGAAGGTGGCCACGAAGGTCTTACGAGTGGTCCAGACCTTGCCGTCCGGCGAGAACTGGATCTCGACGGGACCGCCGGTCGGTAGCTTCGGGCCCGAGTGCACCTTCGTGTGGTACAGAGTCGCGTACTGGTTGAACCGGACCGTCCACGGGATCCCCCGCCCGTACTGTTCGGTGGGCTCCCCGGGGAAGTGCACGTCCGCGGGGACGTCGGCCACCACGGAGTCGGACGTCTTCTGGTCGAGCCAGATCTGACGACCCGTCGTGACCACGACCGTCCGGTCGTCATCCGCCTTGAAGCTGGTGGAGAAGCGGCCGTCCGCGGTGCTCTTGAACGGGGTCATTGAGTTGAGGGCCATGAGCGTCGCCACCGGCTTGAGCGTGCCGTTGGCCGAGACCCGCTTCACCGAGCCCTTGACCGGGACCGTGCCGTTCTCCGGCACGGACACGGCGTGGGAGCCCGGGTCCAGCTCGATCTTCACGGCCTGGGCCGCCACCGGGACGTCGGTCTTTCCCCAGACGGAGAGGCCGCTCGCGGTCGTGTGGTTCAGATGGACCTGGGCGTCGGCCTCGGTCCCCGTGAAGGTGATGGGCGCCTTGATGTGGCCCCGGCCGTCGGTGGTCGCGGTGACGGACCTCCCCGAGACCCCGACGTTGACCCGCGCGTTGACCAGGGGGACCTGCTTGCCGTCGCGCGGGTCGAGGCCCTGGAGGTCCGCCTCGACGGTAGTGCCCAGGCTGTCGAGGTTGACCGCCTTCGAGCTGGTGATGCCGCTGAGGACGGGCTTGAGGGCGTAGTTGAGGGTGGCCGCGTCCTTGAGCACGAGCTGCTCGCCCTCGGTGCCCCAGTACTCGACGTCGACGGTGTAGAGCCCGAGCTTGTCGAGCTTCACCGGGCCGGAGGTGAAGGACCCCTCCGTCGACGACGAATCGCTCTCCGTGTACGAGAAGTCCTTGATGGTCTGGACGCGGGTCTGGGAGCCCTTCGCCCGCAGGTGGACCACGGGCCCCATGCCCTGGCCGCGGACCACATCGATCCGTACGCCTTCCGCGGTGGCCGTGATGTAGAAATCCTGGTCGGCGGCGTACGCCGTGCCCGGAGCGAGGAGCATGCCGCCGAGGACGGCGGCGGTGACCGCGAGTGCGGTGGTTTAGCGCATGTGCTTCACAGGGTCCCCCCAAGGACTGGTTGCTCGCGACGATGACCGTCGAGCGGGCGGAACGGCTGCCGGTGCGAGTGCCGGCGAGCGGCCTGCTTACGGGGTCACGGGTTACGGGTTCACCGTGAGGTCGTCGCGGCGGCTCTCGGCGTTGAAGTGCTTGCCGTCGGAGTCGCCGTAGCGGACGATCCAGGCGCCGGTCTCGTCGGCGGTGAACGTCTGGACGAACTTGCCGTCCGCGCCGGTCTTGGCCTCGCCCCGGTAGACGTAGTCCTGGCTGCCGACGGGCTGCAAGTAGAACTGCACCGTCTGGCCCTCGTACGGCTTCGCCGGGGTCTCGTGCTGGAGAGTGCCCTTGATGGTGAAGGTCTGGCCCTTGCGGACCGGCTCGGGGGCGGCGTTGAAGTAGGTGAAGGCCGTCGCCGTCCGGGTCAGCCGGACCGGCTCGGTGACGGAGCCCTGCATGCTGGGCGCGGCGGCGTACCGCAGCCGCCAGTAGCCGTCGCTCTCGCCCACGCCCGGCAGCGTCTGGTCGAACCGGGCGGAGGCGAAGTCCACGGTGAAGACGTGGCGCGTCTTCCAGTCCGTCTTGCCGTCGGCCGAGTACTGCACCTCGAGGAGGGTGGGGGCCTGGCTGAGGGGCCTGTGGGCGAGGCCCCCGGTGAACTTCACGCCGGTGGCGTCGACGGTGGCCTTGACGTCCGCGAAGTAGCTGACCTCGACGACCTCGGCCTCCGTACTGGCGATCACGTAGTGCAGCCACGGGGACTTGCCGCCCGCCCACGTGGTCTTCACCGGGCCGCTGCGGGACATCAGCAGCTGTCGCTCGAACCGGCCGTCCGCCGTCGTCTTGGGCTCGCCGGTGAGGTCCGCGAGCATCGGCGTGCCTGCGGGGACGGGCTTGCGGGTGCCGTCCGCGGCGATCCTGACGGCCTGGCCCGTGAGCTTGGCCGTCGAACCGTAGCGGGCCTTGATCTTCCGGGACTCGGGGTCGAGGACGATCTCGGCCTTCTGGCGGACCGCGCGGGCGGTTTCCGTGCGCCCCCCGGCCTTGATGTCCGGGGTGTCCAGGACGTCGACGCGCACGTCGGTGTGGTTCTCGGTGCCCCGGAAGGTGAACGGGGCGGACAGGTGGCCCTGCGCGTCCGTGGTCGCCTCCTGCGAGGTGCGGTCGGCGGTGAGACGGACCTTGGCGTTCTTGAGCGGGGCGCTCGCCCCGGTCCGCGGGTCGAGGGTGGTGACGTCCGCCGACACGGTGGTCTTGAGGTTGTCGAGGGACACTCCGTCCGCCGCATCGACCTTGCTGACCACCGAACGCAGCCGGTAGTCGAAGTCCCCACAGCTGGCGGGGTCGGCTTCGGAGCCGACTTCGAGCGCGTAGATGCCGAGGGCGGCCGGCTTGAGCGGCTCCGAGACCAGCTGGAAGTCGGGGAAGATGCCCTCCGGGTCGGTCACCTTGCGGAACGTGTCGACGGTGGCGACGCGCAGACCCGTTTTCTTGTCCCGCAGGTGGACGACGAGGCCCTCGGGCACGCCCGTCCCGTCCTGCGCGCTGAAGACGCTGAGGGACCCGTCCTGGGTGGCGGACATGTCCGGCGGGCAAGCAGTGGCCGCGCCGGAGGCGCCGGCCGCATACGTTGCGATGGATGCATCCGATGCGGCATGCACCGACCCCGGCACGGCCAGGCCCGCGAGCAGCGCTGTGGCGACGACGACGGCTGAGGTCAAACGGTGACGCACGGATTCCCCCGGACTTTGACGAGCTGAACGGCTGTTAGACCCGCGACACCCCCCAGGGGTTGTACGCCTTTTCCCGCAGGTAAGGCCGGTCGGCCTTTCCTGCGGGGGGCGTCCGTACGGGTTAAGGGCTTACGGGTTGACGACGAGGTCGTCCTGGCGGCTTTCGGCGTTGAAGTGCTTGCCGTCGGCGTCGCGGTAGCGGGCGATCCAGGTGCCGGTGCGGTCGGCCTTGAAGGGGTGGACGAAGGTGCCGTTCGCGGCGGTCACGGAGTGGCCCTGGTAGATGAAACCCTTGCTTCCGGTGGGCCGGAAGTAGAACAGGACCGTCTGGCCGCCGTAGGCCTTCGCGGGGGTCTGGTGCTGGAGGGTGCCCTTGATGGTGAAGGTCTGGCCCTTGCGGACCGGTTCGGGTGCGGCGTTGAAGTAGGTGAAGGTCGTCGCGGTCCGGGTCAGGCGGACCGGCTCGGTCATCGCGTACTGGGAACTCAGCCGCCAGTAGCCGTCGGAATTGCCCGGCAGCGTGTGCGTGAACGGGGTGGAGAAGTCTGCGGTGAACGTCCCCCGCTTCTTCCAGCCCGTCTTGCCGTCCACCGAGTACCACGCGGTCACCGGCATGTCCCCGACAATCCCGGAAGGGGCGGGCTTGAAGCCGAGGACTCCCGTGAAGGTCACGCGCCGCGCAGAGTCGATCGCCGCCTTGTACTGGGAGAAGGAGACCTGTCCCGTGGTGTTGACCGTGATGGAGTGGTTCTTGAACTCCAGCCACGGGTAATACCTCCCGTTCGCCCAGGAGGTCTCCACGGTGTTCTGCCAGTCGACCTTGACCTTGCGCTCGAAGCGACCGTCCGCCTTCGTGACGGGTGCGCCGGTCAAGTCAGCGGTGAGGGGAGTGCCCTCGGGGACCGGCCTGCGCGTGCCGTCCGCGGCGATCCTGAGTGCCTGGCCCTTGACCGTCGCGATCGCGCCTAGGGGTGCCACGATCGGCTGTGAAGCGGGGTTGATGGCGATGACCGCCCTCTGGGGAACCGCGGGCACCTCGAACGATGCCCCCTTTCCGTCCATGTCCGAGGTGGCCTGCAGGCCGAAGCTCACGTGGCTCGACGTCTCCGTGCCCCGGAAGGTGAACGGGGAGGTCAGCTTGCCCTGCGCATCCGTGGTCGCCTCCTGGGTGACGGCCTCGTTCTTGATCGTGACCTTGGTGTTCGCGAGCGGGGCGGTCACCGCGGTCCGCGGGTCGAAGGTGGTGACGACCGCGGACACGGTGGTCTTGAGGTTGTCGAGGGAGACCTGGTCGGTCGCGGACATGTCCTTGACCTCCGTACGCAGCCGGTAGTCGAAATCCCCGCAGGTGACGTGGTCGGCCTCGGATCCGATCTCCAACCCGTAGATCCCGATGGCCGGCAGCTTGAGCGGCTGCGAGATGAAGGCGACCTCCCGCATGTCCTCGTGGCGATCGGTGCGGAACTCGGAGACGGTGGCCACTCGCTGACCCGTCTTCTTGTCCCGCAGGTGGACGACGGGCTTCCTGTCCGTTTCCATGGCGTCGATCACGAGGGATCCCTCGTGATCGGCGAACATCCTGCCGCTGGAGCAGAAACCGGGGCGGGTCTCCTCCGCCCCCGCGGGCGCGGCCAGCCCGCCGACCGCTGCCGCGGCGATGACGATGGCTGAAGTCAAACGGTGACGCATGTGTCCCCCGGGTGCCGATGAGTAGAACTGGTGGCTAGACCCACGAATCCCCCCTTCGGTTGTACGCAGTTCCCCCACCCCGTACACGACCACCCGCCGTGCCGGGGCCGGACCAGGCGCGGGCCTGACAGAATCGGGGGTGCGCGACCCGGGCCGACCCCCGGAGTGAGACGCTGCACGGGGCAGGGACCCGCGGCGGCTCGCGCGCATCCGGTGACATGACGGCGATGACGGCGATGCCACCGGCGATGGCTGGAAGAGCGGGGACCGCGAGGGACCCCGTACGGGGATGGGTGTGGAGGCGAGTGGTGGAGCAGCTGACGCAGCACGACCCGAGACGGATCGGCCCCTTCGAGGTGCTGGGACGGCTCGGCGCCGGCGGCATGGGGCTGGTCTATCTCGCCCGGTCGGCGTCCGGACGCCGGGTGGCGATCAAGACGGTGCGCACCGAGCTCGCCGAGGACCAGCTGTTCCGCGTCCGCTTCACCCGTGAGGTGGAGGCGGCCCGCGCCGTCTCCGGCTTCTACACCGCGGCCGTCGTCGACGCCGACCCGCGCGCGGCGGTGCCGTGGCTGGCGACCGCGTACGTACCGGCGCCCTCCCTGGAGGAGATCGTCCACGAGTGCGGGCCCATGCCCGCCCAGGCCGTACGGTGGCTCGCCGCCGGCATCGCCGAGGCGCTCCAGTCGATCCACGGGGCGGGTCTGGTCCACCGCGACCTGAAGCCCTCCAACGTGCTCGTCGTCGAGGACGGCCCGCGCGTGATCGACTTCGGCATCGCCAGCGGGGTCTCCAACACCCGCCTGACCATGACGAACGTCGCCGTCGGCACCCCCGCGTACATGTCGCCGGAGCAGGCCAAGGACTCGCGCAGCGTCAAGGGCGCCAGCGACGTCTTCTCGCTCGGCTCCACGCTGGTCTTCGCCGCCACCGGGCACCCGCCGTACCACGGGGCGAACCCGGTGGAGACGGTCTTCATGCTGCTCCGCGAGGGCCCG
The DNA here is from genome assembly GCF_042880975.1 of Streptomyces sp. NPDC058289. Lineage (NCBI taxonomy): Bacteria > Bacillati > Actinomycetota > Actinomycetes > Kitasatosporales > Streptomycetaceae > Streptomyces > Streptomyces sp. NPDC058289. The sequence continues at coordinate 64,899 of NZ_JBHVYI010000028.1, read as the reverse complement.
AACCTGGAGGGGCTCCCCGACGAGCTCCGCCCGCTGATCGATTCCTGCATGCAGATGGACGCCACGCAGCGGCCGACCCCGGCCGACCTGCAGGCGCAGCTCGCCCCGCACCTCTTCGAGGGCGGCGACGAGAGCGGTACCGCTTCGGCGTGGCTGCCCGAGCGGGCCGTCGCGATGATCGAGGCCCGGCGGGCCGGCCACCGCAACGCCGCGGCCGCTGCGGCTGCGGCCGCCGCGCCGAAGCCGGCGCTTCCCCGGGCCGGCGTCTCCGCACCCATCCAGAGCGTCGGTCCCGCATCCGGTCCCGCATCCGGTCCCGCGTCCGGTCCCGCATCGGGTCCCGCCACGCACCGCAGCCGGCGCGGCGGAGCCGACCCCTGGACCGACCCGCGGACCGGCCAGGCCGTCCCGCAGCGGCCCGAGCACCCCCCGATGGCACCCTCGGGCGAGCCCGTCCGGCTCGGCGGTTCCCCGGTGCCGATCGGCCCCGGCCCGCAGGCCTCCGCCTCGGCTCCGGCCGCCCACGCGGCCGCCGCGGACTCGGCGACCGGCTGGATCCGTCCGCCCGCCGGGACCCCGGTGGCGGGCCCCGCACCCTCGGTCCTCGTACCGAACCCCGGCCCGGCCCCCGACAGCGGCCGGTGGCGGCCCTGGCGGTTCCGGATGTCGAACGAGGTCTGGGGCACCCCGACCGTCGCCGGCGACCTGCTCTACGTCACCTCCTTCGAGGTGCACGCCCTGGACGTGGCCAGCGGCCGCCGCCAGTTCAAGACCCGGGACGTCGCCTGGTCCATGGCCGTCTCCGACGGGCGCATCCACGCCTCCGACGGCCCTTCCCTCTACGCCCTCGACGCCGGCGACGGCTCCGAGCGGTGGCGGCTGTCCGCCGATGCCTGGGTGTACGCCCTGCGCGCCGACCGGGGCACCGTCGTCACCGCCACGCGCGGAGGCGGCGTACAGGCCTGGGAGTCGTCCAGCGGGCACAAGTTGTGGGAGCTGTCCGGCGCGCAGAGCGAGTTCGAGACCGTCGAGGCGGCCCCCGTCCTGCACGATGGCACGGTCTACGTGTGGCAGGACGCCCGGCTGCGCGCCCTGGACGCCCGCTCCGGCCGCGAGTCCTGGTCCTATCCGGTCGGCGACGCCGGCTCCTGCGGGAACGTGCCCGTACGGGTCACCCCCGCCCCCGACGGCAACGTCTACGTCGCCGCCGGCACCCGGGTGATCTCCATCGACCGGGCCTCGGGCCGGGTCCGCTGGCACTTCGAGGCCCCCGCCGTGTTCCTCGCACCCCCGGCCTTCGCCCCCGGCGCGGCCGTCACGGGCGGCGGGGTCTACCTCGCGGACTACCTGGGCACCGTCTACGCCCTGGACGCGGCCACCGGCAAGGACCGCTGGCGCATCGCCACCGAGCCCCGGCAGTCCGCCGACCCGGTTCTGGTCGCCGCCGGCAACGTCCACCTGGCCGCGGGCAGCGCCGTGTACACGCTCGACGCGGTCACCGGCACCCCGAAGTGGCGGTTCGCGGCGGGCGGCGAGATCACCGGTTCCCCGGCGGTCGCGGACGGCCGCGTCCACTTCGGATCGGCCGACCACTGCCTGTACACCCTCGATGCGGCGGGCGGCCAGCTCCGCTGGAAACTGGCCACCGGCGGGGAGATCACGGGCGCCCCGGTGGCCGAGGCGGGCGTGGTCTACGCGTGCAGCAAGGACCGCTGCGTCTACGCGCTGGACGCCGCCAAGGGCACGGGGACCCGTACGGGCGGCTGACCCGGTCCGGCCGCCGTCTGAGCTGGGGCTGAGCCGTCCGGGGGCCCCGTCGCGGCCCCCTCGGGGTCGCGCACCGCACGAGGAGTGACAGGATGGACCCCATGAGCAACGTATTCTTCGACATCAAGATCGACGGCGCGGACGCCGGTCGCATCGTCTTCAACCTCTTCGACGAGGTCGTCCCGAAGACCGCCCAGAACTTCCGCGAGCTGTGCACCGGCCAGAACGGCTTCGGCTACGCCGGCTCCGGCTTCCACCGCGTCATCCCCCAGTTCATGCTGCAGGGCGGTGACTTCACCAACCACAACGGCACGGGCGGCAAGAGCATCTACGGCGAGAAGTTCGCCGACGAGAACTTCACCCTGAAGCACGACCGCAAGTACCTCCTGTCGATGGCGAACGCCGGCCGCAACACCAACGGCTCGCAGTTCTTCATCACCACCGTCCTCACCCCGTGGCTCGACGGCAAGCACGTCGTCTTCGGCGAGGTCGTCGAGGGCCAGGAGATCGTCGACACGATCGAGAAGCTCGGCTCCCCCTCGGGCTCCACGAAGGGCAAGATCGAGATCGCGGCGTCCGGCGTCGTCGAGGCCTGATCCCCACCCCGCCCGCAACGGCTGGCCGGCCCCGCCCCCTCAGGGGGACGGGGCCGCCGTCATGTCGGGGGCCGGGGCGGGGGTGAGCGGGCCGGAGCGCGTGTCAGACCATCACGGTGGTCGACCAGGGCACGGCCGCGTTCCAGCCCGGCCAGAGGCGATCGGGTGCGGCGCGGGCGGTCAGCACCACGAGCAGCGGGGTGCGCCCCGCCTCGCGGATCACCTCGCCGACGCAGTCCGGGACCGCGCCCCGTACGAGGTGCAGGTTCTCGGCGACCACCACCAGCGGGCGGTGCGGGGTGGCGCGGCGCAGGGCGGCGCGCAGGTCGTCGCCGAGTGCGGCGCCGTCCGGGCCGGTGCGGACGTGCCAGACGGTGACCTGGCCGTCCTGGTGGAGCCGGCTCGTGAGCTCGGAGAGCAGCCGGCCGTGGCCTCCGGCGATGCCCGCGCCGGTGACTCCGGTGACTCCGGTCGTTCCGGTGAGCGTCACGACGTGCGGGCGCTGCTGGCGCTGGACGAAGGCCAGCAGGGCGAAGAGCAGGTCGAGTTCGGGGTCGGGCCGCGAGCTGAAGTCCAGATCGTGGCCGTCCGTGCCCGCGGCCGGGAGCAGGGCGGGGTCCTGGTTGATGATCGCCTGGTGCAGGTCCCGTACTTCGCGGCCCGGCTGGACGCCGAAGTCCCGGCTCAGCTGCTGCTGGAGCCGTTCGTACGCCCGCAGGGCCTCGGCCTGGCGGCCCGCGCGGTAGAGGGCGAGCATGAGCAGGTGGCACGAGCGCTCCCGGGAGGGCTCGGCGGCCGTCGTGGCTTCTAGGGAGCGGATCACCTCGTGGTGGCGTCCGTTGCGCAGTTCGGCGTCGCAGAAGTCTTCGAGGGCCGCGGCCCGGGCGCTGTCCACCATCGCCAACTCGGGCCAGTCCACGCCGGATTCGGCGAGTTCCTGTCCGGCCCGGCCCCGCCACAGGCCCAGTGCGGCCCGCAGGGAGCGGGAGGCGCTCTCGGGCTGTCCGGCGGCCAGTGCGCTGCGGCCCCGGTCGGCGAGGATCCGGAACCGGGCCAGGTCCAGGGCTTCCGGTGCCATCCGGAGCACGTAGCCCGGGGCCTGGCTGACCAGGGAGGCGACGTGGTCGGGTATGTCGCCGCGGGCCAGTACTCCGCGCAGGGCCGAGACGGTGTTCTGCAGTACCTTGCGCGCCGTGGGCGGGGCGTCCCCGCCGGGCCACAGGACCTGCATGAGGTCGCCGGTGGCGACCACTTGGTTGGCGTGGAGCAGTAGGAAGGCGAGGACCGCGCGCTGGTTCATGCCGCGCAGCGGGAGCGGTCCGGCGGCGGTGACGATCTCCAGCGGCCCGAGGAGCCGGAAGGAGACCTTCGGGTCGACCGCGGTGCCCGGGCGGACCGCACCGGGCGGGCCGGTCCTGGCACGTGTCAGTACTGCGCTGCGTGCGCCGGGCTGGGCCGCCACGCGCGGCCGGTGGGCCGGGTGGCTGCCGGAAAGCGTAGGCGGCCTCGTCTGGTGGAGCATGTTTTCCCCCGTATCCAACTGCCGTCGGCGCGGGCGCGGCGGGCCGTGGTGCGGCCGCGCGTGCCCGAGCTTCCTGAGGGGGTGTTCGGGACGGGCCCGGCGCGCAGGTATCGCGCGCACATGCAGGGCCCGCCCGATGACGGCGACCGCGTGGCCGCCCCCTCCGGTCGGCCGTCTTCGGTTGTCCTTAGCTCATATCCGTAGCTCGTTCGGACAGAAGATTCGCGGCTGAGCCGGGACGCTACCAGGGGGATCGACGGCGTCAGCGGATGCTTTTGCTACTTCGGCTAGTCCGCCTGGTGGGTGGCGGAAAGGCCGATAACGTTGCGAACGTCCTCGCTGCTTTCGGTCATTTCGCGCAGGATCGTTTCCATGGTGGAGGAGGACTGAGAGAAGAGTTCCCGGCCGGCCGGTGTGAGCTGGGCGTCGAAGCCCCTCCGGTCGTTGGAGCACGGCCTTCGCTCGACATAGCCGGCATTGATCATCTGGGCCAGCAGGCGTGAGACCTGTGGCTGGCTTCTGGAGGCGCGGGAGCTGAGTTCACCGGCTCGGATCCAGCCGTCGGCGCGCATCATCACGTCCATGATCTCGAAGGCGCTGGCGCACAGGCCGTGGTGCTCGGCCAGGACGCGTTCGGCGGCCTGATTGATCTGCGCGCAGGCGCGGGCCACGGACACCCATCGATCGGTCAGAGCTGTTTCTGTCACCCCCTCATCGTAGGTTCGCGATCCGCTCTTGTCGATGCAGGCGCATGAATGTACTGTGCGGATCAAGATCGATGCATTCGCATACATCTTTTACTCGTTTCGCGAAGTTCCACCCAGAGATGCACCCAGAGCTACACCCCAGACGAAGGAGACGTGGTGACCGAGCAGACGCTGGCACCCCAGACAGCCGGGCAGGACGCGGAAGAAGCGCCCGCCCAGGCCCCCGGCAAGGCCCCCTGGACCACCCTCGTGGTGGTCGGCGTCGCCCAGCTGATGGTCATGCTGGACTCGACGGTCGTGAACGTGGCACTGCCCTCGATCGGGGCCCAACTGCCCGCCGATCCGACCGCCCTGCAGTGGACCATCAGCGCGTACGTCCTGATGCTCGGCAGCCTGCTGCTCTTCGGCGGCCGCGTCTCCGACGTCTTCGGCCGCCGCCGCACCTTCGTCACCGGCCTCTCGGTCTTCGCCGTGGCCTCCGTGCTCTGCGGCATCGCCGGCAATCAGGAGCTCCTCGTCGCGGGCCGCGCCCTCCAGGGCGCCGGAGCCGCACTGCTCTCCGCGGCCGCCCTCTCCATCATCCTGGCGGTCTACCAGGACGAGGAGCAGCGCAAGATCGCACTGACCGCCTGGAGCGGCCTCGGCGTGATCGGCGCGACCATCGGCGTGGTCCTGGGCGGTCTGATCGTCACGGCGATCAGCTGGCGCTGGGCCTTCCTCATCAACATCCCGGTCAGCATCGCGGCCCTCATCGGCGCCCTGCGCGCCATGCCCGCCCTCAATACGAGCAACGGCCGCAAGCTGCGCCTGCCCTCCGCGATCGTGTCGACCGCCGGGCTCGCGGCCCTGTCCTTCGGCCTGATCCGGCTGCACGAGGGGTTCGGCGACCCGACCGCCTGGAGCAGCATCGGCGCCGCCGTGGTCCTGCTCACCGTGGTGACCTTCATGGAGATCGGACAGGCCGACCCGCTGCTCCCGCTGCACCTGCTGCGCAAGCCCACCTACTGGCTGTCCAGCGTCGGCCTGCTCCTGGTGGCCAGCGTCATGATCAGCAGCTCCTTCCTGGCCAGCATGTACTTCCAGCGGGTCCACGAGATGAGCGCCTTCGTCACCGGCCTCTCGCTGCTCCCCATGGGCCTGGCGGCCCTCGTCGTCGCCATGGTCGCGCCGGCCCTGGCCAATGCGCTGGGCCTCGGCGGCATGTACGTGCTCGGCGCCGCCCTGCAGCTCGTCGGTACGGGCATCCTGGCGACCGGCAGCGACAGTGTCGCGCTGACCATCGTCGCTCTGGCGGTCATCGGCGCCGGCCTGCCGGCCTGCTTCGTCCCGCTGTTCGGCATCGGCACCTCGCACGTCAAGCTGGAGGAGTCGGGCGTCGGATCCGGGCTGCTGAACACCTTCAACGAGACCGGCGCCGCCCTCGGCATCGCCGTCATCGGCACCATCCTCATGACCTCGGTGGACAGCGGCCTCGACGGCGGGGATTCGGTCGCCGACGCGACCACCGCGGGCGTCGGCAACGGCTTCCTCGCCCTGACCGTGTGCTCCGCCGTCGCCATCGTGATCGCCCTCGCGCTGAGGTCGCTGACCCGCGCCCCGCAGGGCGCCGACGCCTGACCCGGCCCCGGCCTCGGCTTCGGCTTCGGCCCCGGCCTCGGCTTCGGCTTCGCGAAACTGGATAGTTCCCCCTGAACGTGGGCTTGCAGCCTCCCCCGCCTGCAAGCCCACTTCGCGTTTCCCGGCCAGGGCGGGCCGGCTTTTCCGTGTATTCGGATCAGGGAATTCCGCCCCCGATGGACATCCGGTTACCGCCCGCTGGAGGACGGATTCCACTCCTGTGGAGGGGCGGTTGAATTCGTGGACAGGGTCGGTCCGGGGTCGGTAGCTTCATGATCAACCGGTTGTCCGGTGCTGCGAAAGAGGAAGCCCCGACGGAATTCCGGACCGGACCTCTCCGGTCCGTCCCGCATTCCGCGCGGACGTGATTCCACCGGTCATCCGGAGAGGGTCCGCAGCGCAATTCGACGCCTGCACGGCAACCGGTGCCCCTACGTGATCCCATTCCCCCACGAACGCGAAGGACTTCGCATGGCCATGTCGCCCGAAGAGATCCCGAACACCCTGTCCGCGGCGGCGAAGGCCGCCCCCGCCTGGCAGGCCGCGGGCGCCACCGTCCGCTTCGTGATCTCCGAGCCCGGAGCCGAACTCACGCTGGACCCGCAGGGCGCCCTGACGGAAGCCGATCCCACCCACGTGTTCGGCATCAGCTACGCCGACCTCGACGACCTCGCCGCGGGCCGCCGCACCTTCCTGCGGACCGTCACCAGTCGCCGCGTCTCCGCCCGCGGCCCCGTCATGCAGACGTTCGCCGTCGGGCAGGCCTTGACGACCTTCGCCCTCCCGCGCTGAACGCCCCGTCCACCAGCAAGGAACCACGATGACGTACACGCACAACCCGGCCGCCCACCCGCTGCTCGACCCCTTCGAGGCCGACTTCCTGAACCAGGTCGTCGCCTTCGCCCGTGACGAGGTCGCCCCCGGTGCCGCCGAGCGCGACCGGATCGAGAAGGGCCACCTCGACTGGGACACCGTCCGCAAGGGCCACGCCCTCGGTCTGCTCCGGATGGCCATCCCGCGCGAGTTCGGCGGACTCGGCCTGAGCCAGCTCGCCCTCGCGCTGACCCTGGAGGAGCTGGCCTCCGCCGACCCCGGCATGGCACTGGTCTTCGGTGCCACCGGCCTGTTCCAGACCCCGCTGCTGATCTGCGAGAACCCGGCGCTCCAGGAGAAGTACCTCCCCGCCTTCCTCGGCCCGGAGCCGGTCCTCGCCTGCAACGCGGTCGCCGAGGAGCGCAACGGAACCGACCTGGTGCTGCCGCAGCAGGCGCCCTACGCCCAGGACATGACGGTCGCCCGCCGCTCCGGCAGCGAATACCTGCTGACCGGCACCAAGCGCTACATCACCAACGCCCCGGTCGCCACGTACGCCACGGTCATGGCCAACCTGGACGAGGGCCAGGGCTCGACGGGTCTGACCTGCTTCGTCACCGAGCTGGAGCAGGACGGCGTCACCCGCGGCGAGATCCACGACAAGGTGGGCTACCGCACCGCCCCCGCGGGAGAGCTGATCCTCGACAACGCCCGGGTGCCCGAAGAGAACGTCATCGGCGACGAGCGCGGCGGCTGGGACCTCAACGTCGCGATCGGCAACCTCACCCGCGTCACCTGCGCCGCCGTCTCCACCGGCATCGCACGCCACGCCCTGGACCGCGCGGTCGCATGGGCCGGCACCCGCCGGCAGGGCGGCCGACTGCTCTTCGAGCACCAGATGTCCGCCCGCAAGCTCGCCGACATGTCCGCCCGGGTCTCCGCCGCCCGCGCCCTCTACCTCGACGCCGTGCTGAAGGCCGACACCGTCATCCCGACCCCGGCCTACGAGCCCGCCGTCGCGAAGCTGGTCGCCGACCGCGCCGCCATCGACAACGCCGACGCCGCGATGAGCCTCATCGGCGCCGCCGCCTTCCAGCGGGAGGACGGCATGGACCGGGTCCTGCGCGACGCCTACGGCCCCCGCATCTACGAAGGCAGCCCCGAGGCGCTCGCGCTGGTCATCACCGGCGAGTTGTTCGGCGTGCCGGAGGTCCGGTGACCACCGCCACCCCCACAGCGACCGCCGCCCCCACGGTCTCGCGTCACGGCGCCACCAAGGCCTCGTACCGGGAGAGGACGCTGCGCGACGCCGGTGCGATCGCCCTGCCCGACCTGGACCACCACGTGGACGGCGAGCCGCTGTTCCGCTCCGCCAGCCCCGAGGGCCTGCTGACCCTGACCGTGCGCGGAGACCAGCTCCCCGCCGCGTACCTCGACGACGTCTACCGGTTCCGCCTGGCCCAGTACCTCAAGCGCGGCTGGCTCAACGAGGAGGTCGCGGCCGCCGCCGACCTCACCGCCGAGCCGTACGACGACCACGCCCTCCGGGACCAGCACACCCTGGTCGTCGAGGAGGAGACCGGCCGGCTGCGCGGCTACGGCACGCTGGCCCACACCCGCAGCCCCGTACACACCCTGCTCGGGGACGCCGCCCACCTGCCGTTCGTCGTCGAACGCGACTACGGCCTGCGGCTCGCCGACGAGCTCGGCGCGACCACCCCGTCCCACCACGTGTGGGAGGGCAAGCGGCTCGTGCGCGACTACGCGATGGCCCGCTCCCAGGCAGCCGTGTCCGTTCCCTGGTGGGTCTACCGGGGCTGGGCCGAAGGCTGCCTGCGGGCCCTGGCCGAGGACGGAGCGGCGATCGTCGGAGACGGCAAGCCGGGCGGAGCCGTCCTCCAGCTGTCCCTGCTCGGCTTCCACACCCGGATGCTCGACGTGCCCGCCAACCCGGCGGACGCCACTGACCTGTTCGCACCCATGTGGGACCAGCAGCAGCGCTCGTACCCCTTCGTCCTCACCGACGCGAACGCGCTGCGACCCACCCTGTCCCACCTCGACGCGATCCTCGCGTCCGGGGAAACCGGGTCGGTCGCGGCCCGGCTGACCGCGTTCAAGGAGCAGAGGGCATGAGCCGCCAGTCCGACCGGAGCAGCCAGTCCGACCAGAGCAGCCCGCCCGACGTGGGCACCCCCGCGGAAGCCCGCGAGCTGGACGAGGAGCTCTACTACGCCTCCCTCACCCAGCGGAACCGCGGCCTGATCCCCGCGGCGCTCCAGGAGCAGATCCGGCACACCCCCCTGCTCATCGCGGGCTGCGGCTCCATCGGCGGCGCCACCGTGCAGCCGCTGGGCCGGATGGGGTACCGGGACTTCGTCCTCGCGGACGTCGGCACCTACGAGCTGAACAACCTCAACCGCCAGCACGCCACCGTCGACGACCTGGGCCGCAACAAGGCCGAGGTCGGCGCCGACGCCCTGCGCGCCATCAACCCGCACGTCCGGGCCGAGGTGGTGCCCGTGGGCATCACCCCCGAGAACGTACGGGAGTTGGTCCGGCGGGCCGAGGTCATCGTGGACGGGGTCGACGTGACCACCCCGTCCGGCCTGCGCGCGAAGATCGCCCTGCACCAGGAGGCGTGCCGCCAGCGCAAGCCCCTGGTCACCGGCTGGGACATGGCGGGCATGCTCGCGGCCCAGTGCTTCGACTACCGGCTGGTCCGGCGGATCTTCGACGGCCAGCTGCTGGCCGAGGACGCCGACGTGCTGAGCACCTGGGAAGTGATCTTCCGCATCGCCCCCCGCTCGCACATCCCCGGCGAGATGTACCGCGAACTCCGCCGCGGGCTGGGCCGCCCCGACTACAGTGTGCCCCAACTCACCGAAGCAGCAACCCAGTTCGGATCGCTCGCGGTCCACATGGTCAACCGGATCGTGGCGGGCGAGGACGTGCCGCGCACGGTGGCCGTCGACGTCCACCACATCGCCCTGACCCCCGTGCGCCGGGTCGCGGACCGGGTCGGCCGCCACTGGGAGAAGGCCCGTTTCCTGAACCACCTTCCGCGCGAGCAGGCCTGGCGCGGATTCAGCCCCGCCGCCGTATACCGGCTCGGTCGCCGTTCCGCACCGGCCGCATAGAAGGCCGGCCGCACAGAAGGAAAGCCCCCACATGAGAAAAGAATTCACCTACGCCGACGCGCGCGCGACCGGGATCCTGCTGAGCGAGACCGAGTCCGAGATCATCGAAGCCGCCGCGCTGAGGATGGCCGCGCAGTACGCGGCGTACTCACTGCACAGCAGCGACCTCCTGCACGCCGTGGAACTCGCCGCGGCCGCACTGCCGAGCGAGGTCCGGCGCGCGCTCATCTCCTTCCGCGACCAGGGCAACACGAGCGGCACCCTGCTGCTGCGCGGCCTCCCGCTGGGCAGCCTGCCGGCCACCCCCGACCGCCCGGAGGACGAGCCGGACTGGTCCGAGGTCTCCGTGGCCACCCTCAGCCAGCTGATGGTGATGTCGGTCCTGGGCCGCGCGATCTCGTACAGGGACGAGAAGAACGGCAACCTGGTCCAGGACGTCAGCCCCAAGCGCGGCGCCGAGACCCGCCAGGAGAACAGCGGCTCCATCCTGCTCGAACTCCACACGGAGGACGGGTTCCACCCCGCCGCCCCGCACTTCCTGAGCCTGATCTGCCTGCGTGGCGACCGCGACGGGCGCGCCGCCACGGTGACCGGCGGGATCGGAGACGTCCTGCCGGAGCTCGACGAGGAGATCGTCGCCACGCTGCGCCGGCCGGAGTTCAGGACCAAGTTCAGCACCTCCTTCGTGCACGACACCGACGAGGAGGTGCTGACCCCGCCGGTGCCGGTGCTCTCCGGCACGGAGGCCAACCCGGACCTGCGGGTGGACTTCCACGGCACGGTCGGCACCACGCCGGCGGCCCGGGCAGCGCTCGCCGCGCTGGAGGACGCCGTACTCGGCTGCCTGCGCGGCATCGTGCTGGAACCCGGCGAGCTGATCATCCTCGACAACCGCCGCACCGTGCACGGGCGTACGGGCTTCAGCCCGCGCTACGACGGCGCGGACCGCTGGCTGCGCCGCTCCTTCGCGCTGGCCGACCTGCGCCCGGTCCTCCACGACCTCGGCGAGGGCCGCATCCACAACGCGATCACCGCGTCCCCCCTTTCGTACGCCCCCTGACGGAGGAACACCATGTCCGCAGCCCTGAGCGCCACCCTGACCCGGATCGTCGTCGAGAACCTGGAGGCCGACGCCGACGCCCTGACCGACGAGGCCACCCTCGCCGCCCTCGACCTCGACTCCCTCGCCATCGCGGAGCTGATCCTGCTCATCAAGGAGGAGACCGGCGCCGACCTCAGCAGCGAGGAGACCAGCCTCGGCGAGCTCACCATCCCCGCCCTCGCGCAGCTGGTGACCACGACGCTGGACAGCGAGAAGCCCGCATGAGCGCACCGGCACCGGCACCGGCCGTCGTCGTGACCGGCACCGGCATGATCACGCCGGTCGGTACCGACACGGACTCGACCTGGGACGCGGTCCGGCGCGGCGAGTCCGGCGCCGGGCTCGCCCCCGCCCCGGGGGTCTCCCGGGACCTGCAGTGCCGCACCGTGGCTCCGTTCGGCGCCGAACTGCTGCCCGGCCGCGGCACCGCGAACCTGGACCCCTTCATCCGGTTCGCGCTCGTCGCCGCCGACCAGGCCATCGCCGAGGCCGGCCTCGACCCCGCCGCCTGGGACGGCAGCCGGGTCGGCATCGTCGTCGGCTGCGGCCTCGGCGGAGCGGCCACCCTGAGCACGGCGCACGGCCGGCTCGCCGAGCGCGGACCCGACGCCGTCTCTCCGTACGTGCACCCCCGCTCGCTCATCAACATGGCCGCCGGGATGCTCGCCATCCGCCACCACGTCACCGGTCCGAGCCACACCGTCGTCGCGGCCTGCGCCTCCGGCGCCGTGGCCGTCGGGGTCGGCCGCGACCTGATCCGCAGCGGCGCCTGCGACATCGTGATCGCCGTCGGCACGGACGCCGGGGTGGTCCCCGTGATCGCGGCGGGCTTCGCCGCGATGGGCGCCCTCACCGACAGCGCCGCGGACGACGCCTCGCGGCCGTTCGCCGCGGACCGCTCCGGCTTCGTACTCTCCGAGGGCTCGGCCGCCCTCGTACTGGAGCGGGAGGACGGGGCGCGGGAGCGCGGTGCCACCCCGCAGGGCCGCATCCTCGGGTACGCCTTCACCACCGACGCGCACCACCCGGTCGCCCCGCACCCCGAGGCCGTCGGCGCCGAGGCCGCGGTACGGGCCGCGCTGGCGGACGCCGGGCTCACCCCGGCGGACGTGGACCACGTCAACGCGCACGGCACCTCGACCCCGTACAACGACCGGAGCGAGGGGAAACTGATCAACCGCCTCTTCCCGCACCGGCCGAGCGTCACCGCCAACAAGGGACTGCTCGGGCACAGCCTGGGCGCAGCGGGAGCCATCGAGGCCGTGCTGACCCTGCGGACCCTGACCACGGGCATCGTGCCGCCCACCGCGCACACCCCGGCAGTGGACCCGGAGCTGGCGGGCCTGGACCTGGTGGTGGACAAGGAACGGCACCAGAACCCCGCGGTCGCGGTCAGTCACTCCTTCGGTTTCGGCGGCTCCAACTGCGTCCTGGTGATGGGCGCATGAGCAACCTCAAGATCCCCGCCGTCCTAGCCGGCCTGGGCACCTGCCTGCCCGCGCGGACGGTCACCAACGACGACCTGGCACAGCGGCTGGACACCTCGCACGAGTGGATCCACAGCCGTACCGGAATCGCCCGGCGCCGCGTCGCGGACCCCGGCACGGGCACCGCCGAACTGGCGGCGGCCGCGGGTTCCGCTGCCCTGGAATCGGCCGGCCGGGCCTCCTGCGACCTGGTCCTCGTGGCCACGACCACCCCGGACCGGGCCTGCCCCGCGACCGCCCCGCAGGTGGCGTCCGCCATGGGTCTGACCGGCGTCGCCGCCTTCGACCTGTCGGCCGTCTGCTCCGGCTTCGTGTACGGGCTGTCCGTCGCCGCGGCCATGATCGGCGCCGGTACGTACGCGAGCGTCCTGGTCATCGGCGCGGAACGCTATTCGGCGATCGTCGACCCCGAGGACCGTGGCACGGCCGTCATCTTCGGGGACGGCGCCGGCGCGGTGCTGCTCGAACGCGGCCGGGAGCCGGACGGGCAGGGAGACGGCCGGGGAGTGGTCCTGCACACCGAGCTGGGCAGCGACGGCACCGGCATCGACCTGATCACCGTGCCGCCCGGCGAGCGGTACCTGCGCATGGAGGGCCGCGAGGTCTACACCCGGGCCGTGCCCACGATGGTCCGGTCGGCGCGCAGCGTCGCGGAAGCGGTCGGCTGGCGCCCCGAGGACATCGACGCGTTCGTCGGCCACCAGGCCAACCTGCGGATCCTGGAGTCGGTGGCCAAACGACTCGGTCTGCCGCCCGAGCGCGTGATCGCCAACATCGAGGACGTCGGGAACACGGCCGCCGCGTCCATCCCGCTGGCCCTGGCCTGGGCCGCGGACCGGGGCCGGCTCACGCCCGGTGACCGGGTGGTCCTCACCGCCTTCGGCGGCGGCCTGACCTGGGGCTCGGCGGCCCTGCTGTGGCCGGACGTACGCCCGGTCCACCGCTGACCTCCCGACGAAAGGCACCACGACCGTGACGACCACACCCGCATCCGCATCGGCGGACCGCTACACCCGCTACCGGATCTCCCTGGGCTCCGGCGCCGGAGCATCCCAAACCCTCACCCAGTGGCTCCCCCTGGCCGCCCTGGCGGCCACGAACGACGCCCTCCCCACCCCACCCCGCCGCCGCCGGACCCGAGCTCGGGCGGGCAAAATCAGCCCCTCCGGCGTTTGAGGAGCGGGGTCCGGGGCGGAGCCCCGGGGAACGGTGGAAGGGCGGGTAGGGGACAACCCCGCAGGGCCACCGGCCGCACCCGCCCACCAGACCTGCCCGCCCCGAGGCGCTACGAGTGATCCTGCGGCGGGGGTGGCCAGGCCGACGGGGTCGGGGGATGGGCGGGGTCCTCGACCGGCTCCCGGTACGGCTCGCGGTAAGGCTCCTGGGACGGCTCGGGGACCGGCTCCCGGGCGACCCGGTCGCGGCGGCGGGGGCGGCCGCTCATCACGGCCGCCGCGAGGACGAGCAGGGCGCCGGCGCCGAAGGCGTTGGCGAGGCCGTCGCCGAGGCCCGTGCCGTCGCCGCCGACCGAGAGGCTCCCCGCGGCCTGGCCCTGGCGGACCATCCACAGCACGGCGAAGCCGAGGACGACGACCCCGGAGAAGGCCATGAGCAGCCGGGAGCGCAGCACGATCGCGACGAGCGCGAGCAGGGCGGCGAAGAGGAACGGCAGCAGCAGCGAGCCCAGCAGGGCGGCCTTGTCGTCGGTGATCCCGGCAGAGCCGAAGAGCTCCTCGATGCGGTAGTCGCGTCCGTGACGGCCGTCGTACCAGGCACGGAAGGGGCTCCAGACGGCGGCCGTCGCTCCGATCAGACCCAGGAGCGAGCCGAGTACGTTGCGGATCATGCCCGGCCCTCCGGGGGAGTGGGTCTGGATCTCGATCCCGACGCTACGCCCGCCCCCGGAGTCCCGCACGCGGAGGTCTACGAGGGGAGCGCCGGGGGAAACACCCGCAGCACCGGTGCCTCGGCCAGCAGGGCCGCCGTGCGCGACAGGGCCCCCGCCAGGTGCGGGGAGGCCAGGTGGGCCTCCCAGGACGCGCCGTCCGCCCACTCCTCCAGGATGACCCAGGCACCCGGAGCGCTCGGGTCCTCGTAAGCGCGGTAGGAGATGTTGCCCGCTTCGGCCCGGGTCGGCGCGACCAGGGACAGGGCCTGCGCGCGGACCTCCGCCTCCAGACCCGGCCGGGCCTGGAGGCGGGCGATCGCCGTGATGACGCCGGCGCCCGTGGCGTCGCTGGTGGTGGCCGTGGTCTCGTCGGTCATGGTGTGTCCCCCCGGGAGCGATGGTGACTGGTGGCGGCCACCGTACCGTTGCGTCTTTCTCGCCTCCTGATAGCGTGCCGCCCGTTGTTCAACGGGGGAGGGGTTCGGACCATGGTGGTCACGGGACGGCGGGTCAGGCTCACGGCGGTGCTGGTGGGCGTGGTGCTCGCGTTGACGGGGTTCTCGTCGACGGGCGGCAGCGGCGGCAAGAGCAAGAGCAAGAGCAGCGGAGGCGGGTGCTCCAGCTCCAAGAGCAAGTCGAAGAAGAAGAGCTACAGCGGTACGAGCGGGAGCGGCGGCGGCTCCACGGCCACGCCCACCGAGACCCGGCCGCTCGCGCACGCGGAGGTCGTCACCTGCGCCGGCCCGTCCGCGGCGAAGGCCACCGTCAAGGTCACCTCCGACGCGGCGGCCGGGCACACCTTCCGCGTCCCGCTGGTCTTCGAAGGCGCCTCCGGCCGGGTCGACTCCGGCTCCGTGGAGCTTGCGCTCAAGGCGGGCGAGAGCCGGACGGTCGACGTGCCGATGACGAGCGCGGCCGAGGCGCCCGAGGTCACGCGCTGCACGGTGGGCCCGATCCAGACCCTGTCGACCGCGTCGCCCACCCCGACGTCCGGCTCCGGGAGCAGCGGGTCGGTCACCACCGGCGGCAGCACGGGCGGCAAGACCCCGGGCAGCACGGGCAAGCCGAAGCCCAAGTCCACGAGGAAGACCCGCTGACCCGCTGACCCGCCGGGCCGTACCGGCTACGGGGTGACGACGACCTCGTCCACGCGGCTGACGGCGTTGAGGTGCCGGTTGTCCGCGGTGTCGTAGCGGGCCTGCCAGGAGCCGGTCCGGTTCGCGGTGAAGCTCTTCCTGAAGGTGCCGTCGGCGGCCGTCGTGGACGAGCCCATCCAGGTCCAGGCGGTGCTTCCGGCGGGCTGGAAGTAGTAGACGACGCTCTGGTTGGCGAGGGGCTTCCAGGTGGGGTCGGCGTGGTTGAGCTTGCCGGTGACCGTGATCGGCGTGCCCTTCTTGGCGGGTTCGGGCGCGGCGTTGAACTCCGGGATGGCCGTGTTGGTGCGCTCGAACCGGACGGCGGGCGTCACGGAGCCGGGGATGGAGGGGGTGCCGGCGTACCGGAGCCGTACGTAGCCGGGGCCCGTGTAGGGCAGCTTCTGCTCGATCTTGTAGCCGCCGGCGTTCCAACCGGGCTTGGTGGGGACGGCGACGCTCTTGCGGCTGGTCCAGCCGGTCTTGCCGTCCGCCGAGTACTCCACGTCGACCTTGAGCGAGGTGGTTCCCTCCGGGAACTCGCCGCGCCAGAACGTGCTCGACACGTAGACGTACCTGTCCGCCCCGGCCCCGGCCGTGAAGCCCTGGAAGAACGTCCCGGGCGTGACGTCCACCTTCAGGGTCGCCTTGGAGCCGAACCAGACCGAGTGGGGCTTGACGTCCAGGATGCCGTCCTCGGTGAGCCGCCTGACGAGGGTGAACCGGCCCGCCGCGTCCGTGCGGCCGGAGCTCCAGTTTCCGGCGACGATCGGCATCGTGGTCGGCAGGGGCTTCCACGTGCCGTCGGCGGACTTCCACGTGGCGGTCCCGTTGACCTTCGCGCCCGCGCCGTAGGCGCCGGTCACGGTGGGGGTGTCCAGCTTGAGGTCGGCTTCGACGGGCGCCACCGGGACCGTCACGGACGCGCCGTCCCGGCTGCCGTTCAGCTCGGTGGCGAGGTCGAACTCCATCTGGGCGCCGTCCGGGGCCTTGAGGAAGTCGGTGTGGGTGATCCCGAACTTCGCTTCGAAGTGGCCCTTGGCATCGGCGGTCCGCACCGTGGTCTCGGAGCCCCTCTTGGCGGTGAACGTGGCCCCCGGGTACGGCTTGGACGAGCCGTCGACGGGGTTGTAGACCGTGAGGTCACCGGAGACCACCGTGTCGAGGTGCTCCACCGATACCGGGCTCGACTTCACGTTCGAGAAGGCCGGCCGCACCAGGTACCTGAGGGTCCCGCTGTCGTTGTGGACGACCCTCTCGCCCTGGGTGCCCGTGTATTCGAGGTCGATGGTGTACTCCCCGAGCTCGGGGAGCTTCACCGGGTCGCTCTGGAAGAACGAATTCGGGGGTTCGCTCCCGCAGTCCCGCTGCGAGCAGTCGTCCGCCCGGCGCGTGAACAGCGTGAGGGTGGTGATCGGTTCGGACGACCCCTGCTTGCGCAGGTGCGCCTTGAGACCCTTGGGTACCCCCAGATCCCAGTCCATGGTGGAAACGATGACGCGCTCCTGCCACGAGTACGCGTAGACGTCCGGGTACGGGTCGGCGGCCCGGGCGACCGTGGGCACCGCCCAGACGGTACCCACGGCCATCGCCGTGCTGAGGACTGCACTGACGCGCTTCTTCATCTTTCCCCCTGGTGACTCGGCTGCTCCGATCACCTCAGAGACCGCCCACCGGGGCCGATGGTTGTACGGGAAGCGCCATGCGGGAAGCGCCGTACGGAAACGTCAGCGCACCCGCGGCTCCGCCCCGGACCCCCCGCGCCGCCCGGCGAACAACTCCGCCTGCCGCTCCGGCGGCAGGTTCCCGAGCGCGATCAGTCCCGGAGCCTGCGCCAGCGCCTGCTGGAGCGCGGCCTGCTTCGCCGCCCACAGGGACCGTACGGTGCCCTGCACGCCCTCCGTCGGGAAGCCGGCCAGCGTCTCGGCCGCCCGCAGGGCCGCCGGGAGCAGCGCCTCGGGCTCCGCCAGCTCGGAGACCAGGCCGATCTCGTACGCCCGCTGCGCGGAGAGCCGTTCCGCCGTGCCCATCAGGGACATCCGGGCGGCCTCGCCGAAGGGCATGCGCTGCGCCATGTAGATCGCCTCGTAGGCGCTGACCATCCCGTAGCTGGTGTGCGGGTCGAAGTACGTCGCGGACGCGGAGGAGATGATGAACTCCGACTCGCCCAGCAGGTAGAACGCCCCGCCGCAGGCCATGCCGTTGACGGCGGCGATCACCGGTTTCCACAGGTCGTTCGCCTTGGGCCCGATGGCGACGAGCGGGTCGTCCACCGAGTACGGCGAGGACGGCTGCGGCACCTCCACGCCCCGGTCGATTCCGGTGCAGAAGGCCGCCTGCCCGGCGCCCGTCAGGACGATCGCCCGCACCTCGTCCTCGTAGCGGAACTCCCGCCACACGCGCGCCAGTTCGGCTGCCGTCCCGAGGTCGATCGCGTTGTGCTTGCGCTCCCGGTCCAGGGTGACGACCGCGACCCCGGTGGTCTTGTCCCGCTCCACCCGCAGTCCCGGGGTCCGGTCGGCCGTCATGACTTCTCCAGCACCCAGCGGGGAACCGCCGGCCCGCCCGTCTCGGTGAACACCACCTGGACCCGCGCGCCGATGCGCAGCCGCGCCGGGTCCATCGAGTCCAGCGGGGCGTCGGCGGAGGTGACGAGGTTGCCGACGAGGCGGATCTGCGGGGCGTCGGCCAGCTCCACGAGGATCACGTTGTACGGGGCCTGCGCGGCGTACGCGGGCAGCAGCGGCGGGTGCGGCCGTACGTACGACCAGATCCGGCCCCGGCCGCTCATCTGGCGCCACTCGGAGTCGAAGGACCGGCAGTGCGGGCAGCAGGGGCGGGGCGGGAAGCGCAGCTTCCCGCAGGTGGGCGCGGCACAGGCCTGGATGCGGAGTTCGCCCTGGGCCGCGTACTCCCAGAAGGGGGCCCCGTCCTCGTCGGGGACGGGGAGGAGGAGCTCGTCCGCGGGAGGAGGGGAAGTCGGGGGTGTCGGGGGCGTCGGCGGCGTCGGTGGGGTCACGGGCGTGGTGGTGGTCATCGTCCTCTTCAGCTCCTCGGGTCCTCAGGCTCGCAGCAGGATGGCGGACGTCGGGACACCCTCGCCCGCGGTCACCAGGCAGGTCGCGGCGTCGGGGACCTGGGCGGTGGAGATGCCGCGGAGCTGCTTGACGCCCTCGTTGATCAGGTTGAAGCCGTGCACGTAGGCCTCGCTGAGGCCGCCGCCGCCGGTGTTGATGGGGAGCCGGCCGCCGATCTCCAGGGCGCCGCCCTCGGTGAAGGAGGCGCCCTCGCCGCGCCCGCAGAATCCGTAGCCCTCGAGGGAGAGCGGGATCAGGGGGGTGAAGGCGTCGTAGATCTGGGCGACGTCCACGTCCTGGGGGCCGAAGTCGGCTTGCTTCCACAGGTGTCGGGCGGCGGTCCAGGCGGGGCCGGACAGCGGGTCGTCGTTCCAGTAGTTGACCATGCCGTGGTGCTGGGAGGGCAGGCCCTGGGCGACGGAGTGGACGTAGACGGGCTTCTGGCGGCAGTCGCGGGCGCGTTCGGCGCTCACGATGACGCAGGCCAGGGCGCCGTCGGTCTCCAGGCAGTTGTCGAACAGGCAGAGCGGGTCGCTGATCATGCGGGCGGTCATGTACATCTCGCGGGTCAGCGGGCGTTCGTACATCATCGCGGCCGGGTTCTCGTTGGCCCGGTTGCGGCAGGCCATCGCGACGTTGAAGAGGTGGTCGCGGGTGGCGCCGTACTCGTGCATGTAGCGGCGGGCCAGCATGCCGATCTCGTCGGCGGGGCGCAGCAGGCCGAAGGGGCGGGTCCACTGGCCGGGGGTGGGGAGCTGGACGGCCGTGTTCTTCCACGGCCGCGGTCCCGAGCCGCGCTTGCGGGAGCGCCAGGCCACGCCGACGCTCGCCTGGCCGGTGGCGACGGCGGCGGCCAGGTGGCCGACGGTGGCGCAGGAGCCGCCACCGCCGTAGCCGATCTTGGAGAAGAAGGTGACGTCGCCGGCGCCGATGGCTTTGGCGACCTCGACCTCGTCGGTCTCCTCCATGGTGTAGGAGGAGAAGGCGTCGACCTCGGACGGGTCTATGCCCGCGTCGTCGAGCGCCGCGAGAATGGCCCGGCAGGCCAATTCCTTTTCGGACTGCGGCAGTTGTTTGGCAAAGGCGGTCTGCCCGATGCCGACTATCGCCGTAGCGTCCTTGAGCGTTGCCGCCATCGCCACCTCCGGGGTGCACCAGTACTGACAGCCGCGAAGGCTACAGCTAATCTGACGGATAGTCAGCTACTGGTATCGCGGGAGGGCGGACGATGGACGAGGACGAGGGCGCGCGCGGGGGCACGGACACGGCGGATGCGGCGGCGGTGGCGGCCGCGGCGGACGCGGCGGAAGACGGACGGGCCGATCTCGCCTGGACCAGCATCGGCGGTCTCGTCCGGGATGCCGCCGCGCGCTATGCCGACCGCGAGGCCGTCGTCGACGGGCGGGTCAGGATCGACTACGCGCAGCTCGGCGAGCGCGTCGAGCGGGCCGCCGCGGCCTGCATGGCCGCCGGCGTGGAACCGGGGGACCGGGTCGCCGTCTGGGCTCCCAACACCCTCGAATGGATCGTCTCCGCCCTCGGCGCCGTCTCCGCCGGAGCCGTCCTCGTCCCCCTCAACACCCGCTTCAAGGGCTCCGAGGCCGCCTACGTCCTCCAGCGCAGCCGCGCCCGGCTCCTCTTCGTCACCGGCACCTTCCTCGGCACCTCCTACGTCGCCTCCCTGCGCCGCGCAGCCGCCGAGGGCGAGGGCTCCGGGCCGCTGCCCGGCCTGCCCCACCTGGAGCAGGTCGTCGTCCTGTCCGAGGACGCCCCGGACTCCTTCCGCACCTGGAAGGAGTTCCTGACCGGCGGCGACTCCGTGACCGCCGAGGCCGTCCGGGCCCGTACGGACGCGATCCCCGCCTCCGCCCCCTCGGACATCATCTTCACCTCCGGCACCACCGGCAGCCCCAAGGGCGCCGTCATCTCGCACGCCCAGTCCCTGCGCTGCTACGAGGTCTGGAGCGAGCTCGCCGGACTGCGCGAGGGCGACCGCTACCTGATCGTGAACCCCTTCTTCCACACCTTCGGCTACAAGGCAGGGGTCATCGCCTGCCTGATGCGCGGGGCCACGATGGTCCCCCAGCCCGTGTTCAACGTGGACACCGTCCTCGCCAACATCGCCGCCGAGCGGATCTCCGTACTCCCCGGCCCGCCCACCCTGCACCAGTCCCTCCTTGACCACCCCCAGCGCGACCACCACGACCTGTCCGCCCTGCGCCTGGTCGTCACCGGCGCCGCGGTGGTCCCGCTCCAGCTCGTCGAACGGCTCCGCGGCGAACTGCACATCGGCACCGTCCTCACCGCGTACGGGCTCTCCGAGGCGAGCGGCATCGTCACCATGTGCCGCCGCGGCGACCCGGCGGAGATCATCGCGTCGACCTCGGGCCGGGCCATCCCCGGGACGGAGGTCAGGGTCGTGGGCGCGGACGGCGGGCCCCAGCCCACGGGCCGGGCCGGGGAGGTGTGGGTACGCGGCCACCACGTGATGCAGGGCTACTTCGAGGACCCGGCCGAAACCGCCGCGGCCATCACCCCCGAGGGCTGGCTCCGCACCGGGGACGTCGGCGTCCTCGACGCCGCCGGGAACCTGCGCATCACCGACCGGATCAAGGACATGTTCATCGTCGGCGGCTTCAACGCCTACCCCGCCGAGATCGAGCAACTCCTCGGCCTGCACCCCGACATCGCCGACGTGGCCGTGGTCGGCATCCCCGATCCGCGGCTGGGCGAGGTCGGCAAGGCGTACGCGGTCCGCCGCCCCGGCGCGGTCCTCACGGCCGACGACCTGATCGCGTGGTCACGCCGGGAGATGGCCAACTACAAGGTCCCGCGGGAGGTGGAGTTCGTCTCCGAACTCCCGCGCAACGCGAGCGGCAAGGTCCTCAAACGAGAACTCCGCACCCGCTGAGGGCGGGTCGGCTGCCACGGCGTCACCGTCGAGAGCCTTGTGCCAGCGGGCGCGGTGCCTATTGGGGGACGGCCGTCGACGCGTTCTCGGTGAGCCCGAACCGGGCGTGCAGGGCGCGCAGCGGGGCCGGGGCCCACCAGTTGGCCCGGCCCGCCAGCCGCATCGAGACCGGCACCAGCACCGCCCTGATCAGCGTGGCGTCGATGAGGATCACCGCGACCATGCCGATGCCCAGCATCTTGAGGAAGACGATCCCGGAGGAGGCGTACGTGGCGAACGAGGCCGCCAGGACGACCGCCGCCGAGGTGATCAGCGGGCCGCCGCGCTCCAGGCCGAGGGCCACCGCGGCGATGTTGTCGCCGGTGCGGTCGTACTCCTCCTTGATCCGCGACAGCATGAACACCTCGTAGTCCATGGAGAGTCCGAAGGCGGTGCAGAACATCAGGATGGGGATGCTGGGCTCGATGGAGCCGCTCGGCGTGAAGCCCAGCACCCCGGACAGGTGGCCCTCCTGGAAGATCCAGACGAGGAGTCCGGCCATCACTCCCATGCTGAGGGCGTTGAGCAGGATGGCCTTGGCCGGGAGCAGCAGGCTGCCGGTCATCAGGAACAGAACGAGGAAGGTGGCCACCAGGATCAGCCCGAGCACCAGGGGGAGCCGGTCGCTCAACCCGGTGCGGAAGTCCTGTAGTTCGGCGGGGTAGCCGCCGAACC
>NZ_JBHVYI010000028.1:0-42418 GCF_042880975.1 Streptomyces sp. NPDC058289 | reverse complement strand
TTGGGGGCAACCTTTATCAGCCCGGCCCCTGGGGGGTGCGGGTCGATAACCGGGGTGGGTATGTCTTTTTGTTGGGGGGGGTTGCGGCGGAACTGCGCCCCGGGGAGCGCCGTGCGGATGTCGGAGAGCAGCCGGTCGACGTCCCGGTCCAGGCCGCGGTGCGTGGCGACCACCGAGTACCAGGTGCTCTTATCGCCCTCGAACCTGGCGGCGGAGCCGTTCGGCTCGGCGATCTTGCGGCCCTCGGAGTACGAGCCGGTGAGCGCGTCGACCTGGTGGACCGCGGGGATCCGGGACAGGACCAGCGCGGTGGCCTCGATCGCGGCCCGGTTCGCGGCCCGGTTCACGGCGCCGTTCGCGGCCCCGAGCCCGGCGCCGCCCGGGCGGCCGGGCGGCAGGACCTGGATCGCGTCCATCTCCTCCGCGGCGAAGCCGTCGCGGATCTCCTGCTGCACCACCCGGCTGGACACGTGCGCGGGCAGTACCCGCTCGTCCGGCAGGCCGAAGGTCAGCCCCAGCGTCGGCGAGGCCAGGCCCAGTAGCAGCACCAGCGCGGGAACCCCGTACAGCAGCGGCCGGCGCACATGCGCAGGGCCGCGCCGTGCCACCACCCGCCGCCGGCGCCAACGGCGCGGGCGTCCGAGGGCCGGCGGGCGACCCGCCGGGCCAGCGCGTCGGGCAGGACCACCAGCGCCGCGAACACCGAGGTGAGGACCGTGGCGATACCGGCGTACGCGAAGCAGGCGGGCGGTGGTGGCGCGGACGGGCAGCGGTAGTGCCGCGCATGGTCAGCGGTCACGCGAACGGTCAGCGGTAGTACGGCTCCACCGCGGCCCGTACCTCGGCGTGCAGCGCGGGGCCGTCCTGCGGTACGGCCGGCCGGCCGCTGCCCGGCCTGATGTCCAGGAGCTGTTCGCCGGACAGGGCGAACACCACCCGCCCCAGCCCCGCCTGCCGGATGACCGGCTCGCACATCCCGCACGGCTCGCAGCTGGTGTACAGCGTGCTCCGGGCCGCGGTGGCCGCGTCCAGCTCCCGGGCGGCCCACCGTGCGAGCTTCAACTCCGGGTGCGCGGTGAGGTCCCGGTCGGTGAGGGACGTGTTGCGCTCCTCCGCCAGCACCGTCCCGTCCGGCCCCGCCAGCAGCGATCCGAACGGCGGGTTCCCGGTCTCGCCCGCCTCGGCCGCGAGGGCGATGGCCCGCCGCAGGAGGGCATGGTCCCCGGTCGTGACACTCATGACGACTCCGTTCTGCTGTCTTCTCTGGTCCCGGTCCCGGTCCCGGTCGTCCCGGTCTCGGTCTCGGCCTCGGTCCCGGGCTCCGTGAGCCCCAGGCGTGCGGCCACCATGGCGAGTGCCTGCCGGCCCGTCTGCGGATGGCGCGTCTCGTCGGGGTCGCCGCCGTAGTGGTCGAGTACGACGGACTCGGCACCCAGCATCCGCAGTTGCTCCAGATCGTCCATGATCTGGTCGATGGTCCCCTCCCCGGCGATCCGCTGCGGCCCCTCGACCGGCGCCGCGGTGACCTTGAGGGCGATCCGGGGTGCCAGCGCGGGCACGGGCAGGCCCTGCTCCTGCGCGCAAGCCGCCATCCTGCCCGCGGCCTCGCGCAGCCACGGCAGCGTGGGGCGCAGCGGATGCCATGCGTCGCCGAGCCGCACGGCCCGGCGCAGCCCCGCGTCGCTGTTGCCGCCGACCCATACGGGGATCCGTAGGTCCCCGTAGTCGGCGGTGTCCTTCCAGGCGGCCCGCACCGCCCGCAGGTGGTCGTCGGTAAGCCGTCCCCGCTGCTCGAACGGGATCCCGAGGGCGGCGAACTCCTGCCGCGCCCAGCCCACCCCCACCCCGAGGACGAACCGCCCGCCGCTGAGCCGGTCCAGATTGGCCGCCATGCGGGCGGTGAGCAGCGGGTGCCGGTACGGGGCGATGAGCACGGTCGTGCCGAGCCGGATCCTGCTCGTCAGGCCGGCGAGCCAGGACAGCGTGGTGAAGGGCTCGTAGAAGGGGGCGGGATAGCGTTCGGCGACGTCGGGCGTGATGGCGATGTGGTCCGAGAGCATCAGCAGGTCGAAGCCCAGACCTTCGACGGTCAGGGCCGCGTCCCGAAGGGATCCGGGGTCGGCACCCGGGCCGAAATTGAGGATGTTGACTCCGATCTTCACACCGTCGAGCCTAGCCAGCGGGGCCGTCCCGCCTGAAGGGATTCCTCCCTGTTCAGAGCCGGTTCGGCCGTGGATCCCCCGGTAATCTCGCCGGATGACCGAGAATCTCGACGCGACGGACTGGGCGATCCTGAACGAGCTCCAGCAGGACGGCAGGATCGCCTTCACGGAGCTGGCGCGCCGGGTCAACCTGAGCCCGTCCGCGACGACGGAGCGGGTACGCCGCCTGGAGGCGGCCGGGGTGATCACGGGCTACCGCGCGGAGGTCGATCTCGAGCGCACCGGCTACATGGCACTGGCCGTGGTCCGCCTGAAGTACCCGGGAACCCGCCACGAGCCGCTGCACCGGCTGCTCGCGGAACGCCCGGAGATCCTGGAGTGCCTGCGCACCACCGGGGACGACTGCTACGTCCTGAAGGTGGCGGCGACCTCGATGGCCCAACTGGAGCACATCGTCGATGCCCTGGCCCAGTTCGGCAGCACCACCACCAACCTCGTCCTCAGCCGGCCCCTCCCCTTCCGCGGCCCGAGGGCCGTTTCCGGTCCCGGGCTGGTCCGATCGGTCGGATCTTTTGGTGGGTCGCGCGGGGACACTCCGAGCGACGACGGAGCCGGGGCTATGCATGGGGCATCTGACCATCCGTGAGTCGCACCCTCAGGAGCCACACGATGCGCCCCATCAGAGCAGCCTCTCTCGCCACGGCCACTGCGCTGATTGCCCTTCTCGCCTGCGCCCCCGTTGCGTCCGCCGTCGCGGCGGACACCGATTCCGCCCACGACAAGGGCAAGGGCCAGGTCATCACCCTGACCGGCCGGCTCGCGGAGCAGTCGCGCTTCCCCGTCAACCCCGGCGGCGCCGCGGCCCAGGGCGACCGGACCGTCTTCCGCTCGATCCTCTTCGACAAGGACGGCCAGCAGGTCGGCGAGACCGGCGGCACCTGCACGACCACCCGGGTCGACAACGGCGGAGCGGAGGCGTGCGTCGTGACCTACACCCTCCCGGGCGGCCAGATCGCCGCACAGGGGATGGTCTTCGGCCACCTCGTCCCGGGCCCTCCCCCTGCGTTCGACAACGCGATCACCGGCGGCACCGGGAAGTACGACCGGGCCCGCGGCTCGATCCACGCCGAGACGATCGCTCCGGGCGAGAGGCGCTTCACGATCGACCTCGAGCGCTGACACACCCGCTCTGACGGCTCGGTTCGCGCTCGAGGTCGTCGCGAACCGGGCCGAGGCCCTCGTACCGCCGCAGGTCAGGCGTGCGCAGCCGCGCACGCCCCCGGCGGGCGCACCATGAAGACGTCGATCGGGTCCTGGGCTTCCACGACGAATCCGTGACGCTCATAGAGCCGACGGGCAGCGCTGCCCTGCAAGACGTTCAGGCCCACGGTGATGCCCTGCGCGTCCGTCCGCTCCAGCACCGTGCGCAACACGGCGGAGCCGAGCCCGCGGCCCTGATGGTGCGGAGCCACGTAGAAGTGCTCGAGCCACTGTCTGCCTTCGGCGGTCCGGACCGTGACGCATCCTGCGGGTTCACGGTCGATCACGACGATCGACGTGTGCTGCGGGGAGAAGGAATCCCGCAGCCGCTGCCGCACCCGGTGCTCGTCGTAGCGCCCGAGACGTTCGAGATCCCCGCGCATGACCGTGGCCCGCAACTCCGCGATCATCTCGATGTCCGCCGTCACCGCAGAACGCAGCACCCAGCCCGCTGCGTGCACCGCCGCGGCCCGTGCAGACACCGCCACGTCCGCCCGCGCACCGCTCCCCGTCGTCCCCCTGGCATCCATGGCATCCATGGCCGGAGTATCTCAACCCACCCGCTCTGACCAGCACACGGGCACCTCAGCCCGGGCCGCCAGGGCTGCAGCCCCTGCACTTACCGGGCGTCGGGCTGCGGAAGGCGCGATCGCACTCCGGGCAGATCACGAAGGGATCCGGAGCCACGAAGGCGGGCGCGCGGGGCAGCGGCACCAGCGGCGGTGGCAACTGGGCCGTGAGCCGGTGGGCGATCAGCCCGGCCGGATTGCGCAGCCCCACCGGCAGCCGGGCGGACAGCGCGGAGACCAGCGCCTGCACCCCCGCCCCGCGCTCCAGCCAGGCTTCGACCCCACCCGCGAGGTACCGGACGTCCCGCTCCCCGAGCAACAGCCGCGGATCGACCCGCCGCAACTCCGCGAGCACATCACCGGCGAGCCGCCGCCGCCCGGGGTCGTCCGGCTCCCGGGGCACGGGCAGCCCGCTCGTGGGCGCCGCCTGGGCTGTGGGCGGCTCCTCCGCAGGGCCCTGCACCTCTGGCTCCGCCTCGGCCGGCGGCGGGTTCACGAAGGCGGGGGTCACCGAAGCCGAAGCCACTGCGGGACTCACCCGACCCACATGGGATCCGTGAACGGCGCCGCGCCGCGCAGCCGCCACGGTGGCGGCCCGGGGATGGTTGTAGGACACCGTACGGGTGGCGATCCGCCCACCCGGCAGGCTCTCCAGGGACCGCTCCAGATACCCGAACAGCACCAGTTCCCTGAGCCCCTTGGCGATCGAGGTCTCCCCGATCGAAAGCCGTTTGGCCAGGTCCTTGATGCCGATGGGGGTCCCGGAGGGCATCGACTGGATGAAGATCCCCAACATCCGCGCGATCACCGACATCTCGGGATGCTGGATGAGGTCGTTGCTCACGACGGTGAACCGCCCGGTGAGCCGGACGTTGGCGTGCCGAACCCCGTATGCCGCGCGCGAGGGCGCGGTAAAGTGCACCGAAGCCATCAGGAAGGGACTACTTCCTCGTTGGTCAGGCCCTCGATCGGGATTCGCAGTCCCGGCGGGGGCCGTCTCATGTCTGGGTTGTCGGGGCGAGCATATGCCAGACAACCATCGGGAAATCCACCCCAGTTGGCCGATTCACCCGTGTGAGTGAGAGCCGCCGAGCGGGAGGCTGGAGGGGTCTGGAAAGAGGTCTTTCCCCAGGTACTCAACCCAAAAGAAGCATCGTGCCCCACCGGGACGCGCCCGGCCGCGACCCGGTACATTCCCACCTCGGAACTCGAGTTCGAGACAGGTGAACCCATGCCGATCATCGCGGAAGAGGTCGCATTCGACCCGCAGGAGATGTTCGCGCTCTACGACTCGGTCGACTGGGCGGGCTACACCAGCGATGTCGACAAGCTCTGCCGTGGACTGGCGAATTCGCATCTGGTCATCACGGCCAGGGACGAGTCGGGCGCCCTCCTCGGACTGGCCAGAACGATCTCCGACGACGAAAGCGTCTGCTACGTCCAGGACTTGCTCGTCAACCCCAAGTTCCACCGCCAGGGCATCGGCCGGAAGCTC
This sequence comes from Streptomyces sp. NPDC058289, assembly GCF_042880975.1. Taxonomy (NCBI): domain Bacteria; kingdom Bacillati; phylum Actinomycetota; class Actinomycetes; order Kitasatosporales; family Streptomycetaceae; genus Streptomyces; species Streptomyces sp. NPDC058289. The sequence goes on along the minus strand of NZ_JBHVYI010000028.1, from coordinate 36,932 downwards.
CTCGAGCACCTGAAGCAGCGGTACGCACACTGCCGCTTCTTCCTCCTGTCGACCGACCACGAGTCGACCCCCGAAGGACAGCGCAACCACGCCTTCTACCGCTCGCTCGGTTTCCTCTCCTACGAGGAGAAACAGATGTCCGCCTTCGGCCTGCCACGCGTCCGCTGACCCGCCTCGCCGGAGTCAGCGAACGACGGGACCGCGTCCGGCCCTCCAGTCGTCGACGCGCTTGCGGATGCTCGGCACCATCGGAAGACCGTCCACGGCCTCCGGTGCGAACCACGCCACCTCGGTCGACTCGTCCGACACGCGCAGAGTGCCGCCGGTGGGCCGGGCGAGGAGGCAGATCGAGAACTCCTGCCGCACCTCACCGTCGTCGTAGGAGAAGACGTGGCCGGGGTTGCTGTACGTCCCGACGATTCCGGTGATCTCGACCGTCACGCCCGTCTCCTCGAACGTCTCCCGGACGGCACACTCCCCGAGGGACTCACCCACCTCCATCTTCCCGCCGGGCAGCGCCCACATCCCGTTGTCGGTCCGGCGCTGCAGAAGGACTCGTCCGGCCTCGTCCACGACCACGGCCGATGCGGCCGGCACGAGACTGTTCGCTTTGGGGGCTTGAGGGTCGTCCTCGTAGTCACGCCTGGGCATCGTGGCCCACCTCCCGAATATCCCGTCCCCGACTCCACAACTCCTCGACATGGGCGGAGAACCGGTCGAACATGCCGTCCGTCTGTCGGCGTCGCAGGTGCATCATCGGCGAGTCGTGCCCGACCCGACGGGCCAGGATCGGTGTCACGATCATCTCGTCGTCGAAGCGGAAGACGGACAGGTTGACGTGTCCCGTCTCGAAGCGCCCTTCGATGCCGTCTTCCTTGTCCGGACCGCTTGTGAGTGCCGTCCGGATGGCGTTTGGCCACAAGGCTGTTTCCTCCTCGCCTAATGCCTCGCAGGTAGCCCATCGATGGCGGGCGTGAGGGATTCGGTTGGGGTCGGTGATCCATCGGCCAACCGTCTTGGCGTCCACCCCGCACGCCTCAGCGAGCTGCGTTTCGGTCATCTTGGCATTCGCCATCGCACGAGGCAGAGCGTGATTCGCAGTTCGCCTCCACGGGACGCCTGGGACGGTACGAACCGTAGTTGCGAACCGTCCCAAACGTCCCACAAACGGGGTGGTAACGCCCTGACGAGCGACGGAGCATCCGTACATGCCCGTTCCTGGACCTGGAACGGAGCGACGCGGTTGGGGCGACAGCCCCAACCGAGCCGAGAGGGCGATCAGTTATGAGCAGGGGCTTGAGCAGTGATTTGCCGCGCGTATTGATGACGGTGCGGGTCTCGCGGGACGCGGGGCGAACCTGGGAGCAGGAACGCGTGGTGCGTGAGGGCGACCCGGTGGGCATCCTGTCCGACCCGGGGCGGTACCCACCATGCCGATGCGGCCGATGCCTGGGGCGCCAGATGGTGCCGGCCCGATCGCTGCGACCATCATCGTGATGGGCTTGCGCTGTGTGTGCCGCCCCGTCACGCGGGTGAGCACACGTTCATGGAAGCCGAGGAGCCGTGTGCGGTCGTTGGGGGTCACCCCGTGAAGGACTCCGGGCCGAAGCGGCCCCAGGCTACGAAGGCGGCCAGGAGGACGTAGGCCAGGTCCACCGCCATGTACGTGGGCTCGTGGCGGCGGTAGCGGGTGAGGGTCGCGCCCAGCATGAGGAGGACCAGGCCGGCCGCGGCCAGGGGGACCAGAACCGGGGCGATGTCCAGGACGGCCGGGAGGATCAGGGCCGTCGCGGCCAGCATCTCCACGGCGCCTATGGCCTTCACCGCGCCGACGCCGAAGTCCTCGACCCACTTCGCGCTGGCGCCGCTGGCGGCGATCTTCTCCTTCGGCGTGAACACCTTGAAGGCGCCGCCGAGCAGGTAGGCCACGGCGAGCAGTCCGGTGACGATCCACAGCGCGATGTTCATGGGGGTGTTCCGTCCTTGTGGGGGAGGGGGATGGGCCATGCGCCGGCTCCGGCGCGGGGCCGGAGCCGTGCGTCGCGTGGGTCAGTGTTGGAGCTGGCCGGGCTGGTAGTCGCCCGCCGGGGTCTGGACCATGACGTTGCCGCGGTTGAAGGCGTTGATGAGCGCGATCTGGGTCACCAGGGCGGCGAGCTGCTCGTCGTCGAAGTGCTTGGCGGCGTTCGCCCAGACCTCGTCGCTGACCCCGCCGGCCGCGTCCGCGATGCGGGTGGCCTCCTCGGTCAGGAGCAGGGCCGCGCGCTCGGCGTCGGTGTACACGGTGGCCTCGCGCCAGGCCGCGACCAGGTGGAGGCGTACCGAGGTCTCGCCGGCGGCCGCCGCGTCCTTGGTGTGCATGTCGATGCATCCGGCGCAGCCGTTGATCTGGCTGGCGCGGAGCATCACCAGTTCGCGGGTCGAGGCCGGCAGGGTCGACTCCCCGAGCGCCTTGCTCGCGGCGATGATGTGCTTCCACGCCTTGACGGCGACCGGGTCGGCGAAGAGGTTCAGGCGAGCGGTCATGGCGGATTCCTTTGCCGTTGTGGGCCGTTCGGTGTGTGTCTCCCTCTAAGACACGGCGCCCCTGCGCCCTGTGACATGTGGCGGATGTGACCTGGGTCACGGGTGGTGTTCATGATCGATAAGCCGGATCCCCTCCGATAACCTGCCGGACGGCGCGCAGCGAATCGGGGGAGGGTTTCGTGCAGGGACCGACGGTGCAGGGATCGACGGACGTGGCGGATGCGGTGGCGTACCGGCCGCTGCTGTTCTCCATCGCCTACGGGATGACCGGGTCGGTGGGTGACGCGGAGGACATCGTCCAGGACGCGTTCCTCGGGTTCGCCAAGGCCCATCGGGCCGGGACCGAGATAGCCGCACCGAAGGCGTACCTGACCACGTCGGTGACGCGGCTCGGGATCAACCACCTGAGCTCGGCGCGCGTGCGGCGGGAGACGTACGTGGGGGAATGGCTGCCCGAGCCCGTCGTCGTGTCCGGCGAACGGCCGGGGCCGGCCGAGCACGCCGAGCTGGCCGACTCCCTGTCGATGGCGTTCCTCGTCCTGCTGGAGGCCCTGTCCCCGGTGGAGCGTGCGGTGTTCATGCTCCGCGAGGTGTTCGGGTACGAGTACCCGCAGGTGGCCCGGAGCACCGGCAAGTCCGAGGCGAACTGCCGCCAGATCTTCGCCCGCGCCAGGAAGCGCATCGCCGCCGGGGGTCCGCCGCCCCCGGCCCGGCGCGCGGAGGGCGAGGAGCTCGCCCGTGCGTTCTTCGAGGCCGCGGAGGGCGGCGAGATGGACGCGCTGCTCGACATGCTCGCGCCCGACGTCGTCTACCACGGGGACGGCGGCGGCAAGGCGCGGGCGGTCGCGAGGTCGGTGACCGAGCCGCGCCGCGTCGGGCAGCTGCTCATCGGCGGACTCCGCCGGCTCCGCTCGCTCGGCGCCTCGCTGCGACCGACCCGGGTCAACGGCCGGCCGGGCGCCCTGATCGTCGACGCCGAGGGGCGGGTGGCCAGCGTGGTCGAGCTCGACATCGCCGACGGCGTGGTCCGGGCGGTCCACACCGTGTCCAACCCCGACAAGCTCGGCCACCTCGGTCCGGTCTCCGACATCGGCCGCCTGCCGGAGAAGTAGGAGGAGCAGGGGAGGGGCGAAAGCGGTACGGGCTCAGGCCGGTCGGCGCGCCAGTACCAGCCGCCACCTCGGTGTCCCGTCCGGCCTGCGGCCGAAGTGGTCGAGGGGGAGCGTCTCCACCGTGAAGCCGGCCGCGCGCAGGTCCGTACGGACGCCGCCCAGCGGGAAGGTGCGGTAGTACATGACGAACGGCGGGCGCCAGACGGCGTTGCGCACGCGCATCGCCGCGTCGAAGCCGGACAGGACCCACCACGCCGGGCGGCTCGGCGGGATCGGTGCGCCGATCGGGAAGGTGAACACCCCGCCGGGGCGCAGGGCCGCGTGGACCCCGGAGAAGACCGCGGGCCGCTCCGCCGGGAGGAAGTGGCCGAAGGCGCCGAAGCTGACCGCCAGGTCGTACGAGTCCCCGAGCGCGGCGGGCAGGGAGCGCGCGTCGGCCCGTAGGAGGTCCACCCGCTCCTCGGGGTGGGCGAGCCCGGCCTCGGCGAGCATGCCCGAGCTCAGGTCCACCCCGGTCACCCGCCCCCGGCACAGCCGCCGCAGCATGCCGAGGCCCGCGCCCGTACCGCAGCACACGTCGAGCCCGGCGTCGAAGGTGCCCTCGTGGCGGGCGAGCGTCTCCTCGACCGCGTCGAGCATCCGGTCGGGGGTGCGGAAGGGGGTCTGGTCGAACTTCGGGGCCAGCAGGTCGTAGCCCCGCTCGATGGAGGACATGCCCTGGACGGCCAGTTCGCGGAGGGTCGGGCCCTGGGAGGTGAACACACGGTCAGCCTAGTCAGCGCGCGTGCGGGCGCCCGGCATTTCGGGCCCTTCGGCCCCGGGCAAAACGGGCATCGCGTGACGTAGAGTAAATCGATGCGTTTTGCCGACCCTTGGGGATTCCGTGGTCAATGCCATACGAAGTGAGGTGCCGGGCCGGAGCATGGGCCGGAGCTCCACGAGCGGCAGCGCCCTGGAGAAGACCCTGAGGATCACGGAGGCGCTGACCGCGTTCGGCGGCCCGCACCGGCTCGCGGAACTGTCGGCCGCCGCCGGGGTCCCCAAGTCCAGCACGTACCGGATCCTGGTCTCCCTCGTCGAACAGGGCTACGCCGTCACCGACGGGGAGGGCAGCTACGGCGTCGGCCTGCGGTTGCGCACCCTGGCCGCCGAGATCTCCGCCGACCGGCCCGAGGGCATCGCCGAGCTGCTCGAATTCCTCCAGAAGTGCACCGGCCAGGCCGTCCACCTGGCCCTGCGCAGCGGCAACGCGCTCACGTACGTCCGCAAGATCGAGAGCGCCCGGTCCCACCCGACCTCCTCGCGCGTCGGCATGCGCATCCCCCTGCACGCCACCGCGATCGGCAAGGCCGTCCTCGCGCACCTGCCGCCCGAGGAGACCGAGGGCATCCTGCGCGCCACCGGGATGCCCGCCCTGACCCGGCAGACCCTCACCGACCGGGCGGGCCTCGCGGAGGACCTGCGCGCCGTCCGGGCGCGCGGCTACGCCGTCGACGACGAGGAGCACGAGCCCTCGACCCGCTGCCTGGGCGCTCCGGTCTTCGACCGGGCGGGCGTGCCGGTGGGCGGGGTCAGCCTGACCGCCTCCGCCTTCCTGAGCACGCGGGCGGAACTGGAGAAGTTCGCGCCGGCGCTGCTGGAGGCCGCGCGGGGCGTACAGCGGCGGCTCCAGCTCGGCGGCTGAGCCGTCCCGCTGTCGCGCTGCCGCGTCGTCCCCACGCACGCAAGCGGCGGCCGCGGTGGTCCCCCCTCCTGGCCACCGCGGCCGCCGTTCCCCCGTGCACCTCCGTCGGTCCCCCCGTGACCCACGGTCCCCCCGTGGTACGCACTGCGGTACGGCCCGGATCCCCGTTTCCCCCGTGTTCCCGGGCCGTACGCGTCTGTGAGGCCTAGGCCTGCACCCCCACCTACAGGCCGCCACCGGCAGCGTGGTTGTCCATCGTCACGATGTCCTCGCCCGCGGCGTGGTTGTCGAGCGGCTTGACCGGCTTGATCGGCTCGCCCGCCGCGTGGTTGTCCATCGGTGTGATGTCGACATCCGAAGGGTGGGTGTCGATCGGCGTGATCTCGCCGTCGGTCGGCAGGACGTTCTCGTTCGTCGTCATCGGATCTCCTGATGGTGGGTAGGACCCGTTCGGCAATTCCCCCGCGGATCGCCGAACGGGTGGTCTTGCAGTCGACCCTGGTGCCCCCCGACACGTCGAGTCGATGAACACCATCCTGGTGGACGGTGATAAACGAACGATGAACGCCTCGTTCAGCGCCACCGCACCGCACGGAACTGCGCCGCACCGCACCGCACTGCACCGCGGCTCAGGCGGCGATCTCCGCCGCCAGCAGGGCCCGTACCTCTGCCAGTTCCGGCGAGCCCAGCTGCTTGAACACCACCTCGGCGTCACGCCAGCACACCCGTGCCCGGTCCCGCTGCCCCAGCTGCCGCAGTGCCCGGCCCAGTACGGTCAGCACCCGGGCGCGGCTCCACTCGCCGCCGATCCCCCGTAGGGCGATGGCCTGTTCGGCGTGCGAGGCGGCCAGCGTGGGCCGGCGCGCGGCCAGGTGGACCTTGGCGAGGCGGAAGTGCGTGACGCCTTCCCACAGGGGCTGCCGGTTCTCGTGGAACAGCGAGAGCGCATTGCTGAGCTGGGAGTGCGCCTCGGAGAGTCGGTCGGCCTGGGTGAGGGCGATGCCCAGCGCGTAGCGGCCGTTGGCCAGGCGCAGGGTGAGTCCCATCCGGTCGTAGATGGCGATGCCCTGCTGGGCGAGGTCGATGGCGCTGCCCAGCCGGCCCTGCTCCACGTGGATGCGGGACAGGTTGCACAGGGCGCTCGCCTCGCCCACGTGGTTGGAATCGGCCCGGAAGTTGGCGATGGCCTCCAGCAGGTACCGTTCGCCGTCCTCGTAGCGGCCCTCGTAGAGGGCGATGATGCCCCGGTCGTTGGGTGCCCAGCAGCTGGGCAGCGGGTCCCCGGCGGCGCGGGCGAGGAGGGTGGCCCGGCGGGCCTCGTCGTCGGCTTCGGCGAACCGGCCCGCGACCAGGTGGGTGTTGGTGAGGGTGGTACGGGCGCGCCCCTCGGCGTACGAGTCCTGCGCGGCCTCCGCGGCGTCGCGCAGCGCGGTCGCGGCGGACTCGTACTGCTTGGAGTTGGCCCCCGACTCGGCGAGGTCCTTGGCCGCCCACAGCAGGTCCACGGCCCGGCGCAACAGATCGGGCCGCCCGGTCGTGCGTACGGACGCCTGCCGTACGCAGGCGAGCAGCGGGTCGGCCTCCGCGTACAGCCAGTCCTGGGCGGAATGCGACTCGGTGAAGACCAGCCCCGGGTAGCGGGTGGCCGACAGGTGGGCCACGAGCCGGTCGCCCGGCCGCTCCAGGCCGTACACCCCGGCGGCGGTGGCCAGGTAGAAGTCCAGCACCCGGTCGAGGGCGGCGTCGCGCGCGCTCGGCGGCTGCTCGTCGCGCTCGGCGCAGGCACGCGCGTAGAGGCGTACGAGGTCGTGGAAGCGGTAGCGGCCGGGCGCGGCCGATTCGAGGAGGGAGCAGTCCACTAAGGCTTCGAGCAGGTCCTCGGTGTCGTGCTCCGCCCGGTCGAGTACGGCGGCTGCCGCCGCGAGGGAGATGTCCGGACCGTCGGCAAGCCCCAGCAGCCGGAACGCACGCTGCTGCGCGGGCTCCAACTGCCCGTAACCCAGCTCGAAGGTGGCCTTGACGGCGAGGTCGCCGGCCTGGAGCTCGTCCAGGCGGCGGCGCTCGTCGGCGAGCTTCGCGGCGAGCACGGAGACGGTCCAGGTGCGGCGGGCGGCGAGCCGGGAGGCGGCGATGCGGATGGCGAGCGGCAGGAACCCGCAGGCGCCGACCACGTCGAGGGCGGCCTGCCGCTCGGCGCCGACCCGCTCGGCCCCGACGATCCGCGTGAACAGCTGGAGGGCCTCATCGGGGCTCATCACGTCGAGGTCGACGAGGTGCGCGCCGGCCAGGCCGGCCATCCGGACGCGGCTGGTGACCAGGGCGGCGCAGCCCGCGGTGCCCGGCAGCAGTGGGCGGACCTGGGCCGCGTCGCGGGCGTTGTCGAGGAGGACCAGGACGCGGCGGCCGTCGAGGGTGGAGCGGTAGAGCGCGGCCCGTTCGGCGGGGGAGTCGGGGATCGAGGAGTCGGGGGTCCCGAGGGCGCGCAGGAAGGAGCCCAGGACGGCTTCGGGCTCGGCGGGGCGGGCCTCGGTGCCCTGGAGGTCCACGTAGAGCTGCCCGTCGGGGAAGTGCGGGCGGGCGGCGTGTGCGATGTGCACGGCGAGCGTGGTCTTGCCGACGCCGCCGATGCCGGCGAGGGCGGAGACCGCCATCACCTGGCTCTCGGCACCGGAGAGGATCTCGCCGAGGTCCCGGACGAAGCTGGAGCGCCCGGTGAAGTCGGAGACGGTGGCGGGCAATTGGGCGGGCCTCACGAGGACGGGCGCGGCGGCCGGTGCCGGGTCTTCGGCGCGGGCGAGTTCGGAGTCGGCCCGCAGGATGCGCTGTTGGAGCTCGGAGAGTTCGGGGCACGGGTCGACGCCGAGTTCGTCGGCGAGGAGCCGGCGGGTGTCGGCGTAGACGGCGAGGGCCTCGGCCTGGCGGCCGCTGCGGTAGAGGGCGAGCATCAGCAGCTCGCGCAGCCGCTCCCGCAGCGGGTGGGCGGCGGTGAGGGCGGTGAGCTCGGAGACGGCCTCGGCGTGGTGGCCCAGCTCCAGGTCCAGGTCGAGGCGGGTCTCCAGCAGTTGGAGGCGCCATTCGGCGAGGCGGGTGCGCTCGGTGTCGGCGTGCGGTCCGGGTACGCCGGCCAGCGGTTCGCCGTCCCAGACGTCCAGGGCGCGGGCCAGCAGCGTACGGGCGAGCTCGCGGTCGCCCTTGCCGGCGGGGGTGCCGGGGCTGCTGGGGGTGCTGGGGGTGCCTGGGCTGCCGGGGGCGCCCATCCCGGCGGCGTGGCCCTGCGCGTGGTCGTGGGCCCGTCCCTGTGCCCGGCCTTGCGCCTGCGTCTGCAGCTGCCTGTGCGTCTGCGCCTGCGGCTTCGCCTTCCCGGCGCGGGCGGCCTCGGCGTCGGCGGCGAGGGCCCGGGCGATGCCGAGGTCGAGGGCCTCGGGGTGGGGCAGGCGGATCGCGTAGCCGCCGGACTCGCTGACGAGGAGCCCGGGTTCGAGGATCTTGCGCAGGCGGGAGGCGTACGTACGGATGGTCGCGAGGGCCTGCTGCGGCGGGTCCTCGCCCCAGATGGCGTCGATGAGCTCGGGCGCGGTGGCGGTGCGGCCCTCGCGGAGCAGGAGCACGGCCAGCAGCGCCCGCTGCTGCGGGGTCCCGGAGCTCAGGGCCTCGCCGCCGCGCCAGGCCCGGATGGGGCCGAGCACGGCGAACCGGTTGCCTCCGGCGGCGGAGGGGGGCGGGGTCCCGTTGACGGCTTCGTCGGCTCTGGCTTCCGCGGCGGGCGCTGCGTCGACTCCGGGTCCGGCGGCTGCGGCAATGGCGGTGTCACCGGACTCGGGGTGGTTCCGCTGGTGCGGGATGGCCGGTGTGCCGTCCATCTGGTCTCCCCCCTGCCTTCCATAGGTGTAAGGGTCAGTCTGCCCTGTGTTGCGCGTACACGTCAGTCCGTAACGGACCCAGTCCGTACGGATCCGGCGCCCGGTCCGTGCGGATCCGGCACCCGATCTCCGTGGATCCGGCACCCGATCTCCACGGATCCGGTATCCGGCCCCGCCCAACTAGCTGACGGTTCGTCAGATTGGCGCTACCGTGAGGACATGGAGACCTTCCCGAAGATCATCTCGGTGGACGACCACACGGTTGAGCCCCCCAACGTCTGGCGGGACCGGCTCCCGTCCAAGTACCACGACGTCGGCCCCCGCGTCGTCCGCGCCCCCCTGAAGGAAATGACCTTCCTCGGAGGCAAGTTCGCCCCCGTCATGGGGGCCAAGGGCGACGACGGACCGATAGGCGACTGGTGGGTGTACGAAGACCTGCACCGACCCCTCACCCGCCTCGACACGGCCGTCGGCTACGACCGCGACGAGATCAAGCTCGAAGTCATCACGTACGAGCAGATGCGCCCGGGCTCCTTCTCGGTTCCCGACCGGCTCGCCGACATGGACGTCAACCACGTCCAGTCGGCCCTCTGCTTCCCGACCTTCCCGCGCTTCTGCGGCCAGACCTTCACCGAGGCCAAGGACCGCGAACTCGGCCTGCTCGGCGTGCGCGCGTACAACGACTGGATGGTGGAGGAGTGGTGCGGACCCGACGCCTCCGGCCGCCTCATCCCGCTCACCCTCGTCCCGCTCTGGGACGCCCGCCTGGCCGCCGCCGAGGTCCGCCGCAACGCTGCGCGCGGCGTCCGCGCGGTCGCCTTCTCGGAGATCCCGCCCCACCTCGGGCTCCCCTCCATCCACACGGACGAGTGGGACCCCTTCCTCGAGGCGTGCAACGAGACCGGCACGGTCATCGCCATGCACATCGGCTCCTCCTCGCGCATGCCCTCCACCTCGGCGGACGCCCCGCCGGCCGTCGGCTCCACCATCACCTTCGCCAACTGCTGTTTCTCGATGGTGGACTGGCTGATGAGCGGCAAGTTCGAGCGCTTCCCGAACCTCAAGATCATGTACGCGGAGGGCCAGATCGGCTGGATCCCGTACATCCTCGAGCGGGCGAACGTGGTCTGGGAGGAGAACCGCGGCTGGGGCGGCGTCGCCGACAAGGTGCTGCGCCCGCCGTCGGAGCTCTTCGCGGAGCACGTCTTCGGCTGCTTCTTCGACGACGCCTTCGGCCTGAAGAACCTGGACTCCATCGGCGTCGCCAACGTCCTCTACGAGACGGACTACCCCCACTCCGACTCCACCTGGCCCAAGTCCCGCGAGGTCGGCGAGGCCCAGATGGGCCACCTGTCCCCGGACGTGGTGGACCGCATCGTCCGCGGCAACGCGATCGATCTGCTGGGCCTGACCCCGGAGGGTCTCTGGCCGGGGGCGTAGCGCGCGGTGGTCACGCGGTGGCCATGCGGTGGTTGGACGGTGGCCCTGGGGGAGTTCCCCCGGGGCCGCTGGTCGTGGGGGCCGCTGGTCGTCGGGGTCGCTGCCTGTCGGGGTCCCTGCCCGTGGGTGTCGCTGCTCAGCAGGGCAGGGTCACCGGCTCACCCGCGTGCTCCTCAAGTACTAGATCCCGATCCCACTCCATGGCGTGATGTGCCGGTGGGCTTCCCTCGCGAGACTGGAGCCACCACCAAGATCCACGCCAAAGGAGCAGCACGATGTCGGACCAGATCGCGAAGGCCGCGCGCACCGTCTTACCGGGGCTCCGGGTATGGGGTGCGCGGGCGGTTCCCCCGGCCCTGGCGCTTCCCGCGGGGCTCGTCGGCCTCGCCCCTGGGCCTGACCGGCCAGGGGTGGCGGGCCGCGCGGCTCCAGGCGCGGGCCTCCGGAGTGCCGGGCTGGACGGTGCCGCGCATAGCGAGCCGCACGCTGCTCGGCCTGCCGCTGGACATAGCCGCCTTCGTCCTGGGCGCCTACTCGGTGTTCAACACCGTGCGCAACCTCGGCTACCCGATCTGGTACGGCGACACCGACTACCACCAGGCCTGGGGCGGCCCGACCCTGACCGGCGTCTGGCTGGTGCACGCCTTCGGCTCGCTGGCCTGCCTTTGCGTCATCGGCTGGATCCTGCGGGGCATAGGCCGGGGGCAGCAGTCGATCACCCGACGAGTAGCCGGTGCCGTGGGGTGGCCCGTGCCCGCCGAAACGATATCGCTTGACGTCGATCTTGATATCGTTTAAGTGAACGGGGGACCGTGGGTGACCCCCGCTGAGGAGGTTCACGATGACCAGAACCGTGATCGATGTCGACGACGCCCTGCTGGCGGAGGCCGCCGAGCTCTTCGGTACGAAGACAAAGGTGGCGACCGTGAACGCGGCCCTTCAGGACGTGGTCAACCGGCGCAAGCGGGAGGCCTTCTTCGCCCGTCTGGCCGAGGGTCGGCTGCCGGACCTGACCGGTCCTGTCGACCAGCCCGAGGTGCCTACCGCACCTACCGCGTCGGCAGAGCCCCCTGTCCCGGATGCACAGGACAGGGCGGCATGAGCACGAGGTTCCTCATCGACAAGTCCGCACTCGCGCGCTATCCCAAGCCGGCCGTGCGCAGCGTGCTCGATCCTCTACACAACGCGGGCTTGCTCGCCTTGTGCGGTGCCATCGAGCTGGAAGTGCTGCACAGTGCCCGGGGGCGTGCCGAGGCCCAGGAGATCAGCGAAGAGCTGCGCGGGTTCGACTGGCTCGCCACCTACGACGAGGCCTGGAGCCGCGCGGTTGAGGTCCAGGCGCTGCTCATCGAAGCGGGAACCTGGAAGGCGGTGTCCGTCCCCGACCTGATCATCGCGGCGACGGCTGAGCTGCACGGAGCCACCGTCCTGCACTACGACGGCGACTACGACATGATCGCCGAGGTCACCGGCCAGCCGATGCGATGGGTCGTACCGCGGGGAACGGCCGACTGAGACCGACCGACTGAGGCCGGCTGGCTGAGAGCGGACCGGCTCCCTCATGCGCCGGCGCACCGCTCGCTCGCGACCGCCGGGCGGACGTGGGTCTGGAGGAGGTCCAGGAAGCGGTCCGGGCGGGTGAACGAGGCGAAGTGGCTGCAGTCCTCGATGAGGGCGAACCGCTTCACCGGGGCCTCGACCTCGTCGAAGAAGGCCTTGGCGGAGGCCGTCGGGGTGAGTACGTCGTGCTCGCCCTGGAAGAGGAAGAACGGAATCTCGAAGCGGGTGCCGTCGGCCCGGTCGTCGAGCCCCGCGGTCCCCTCGGTGATCCGTTCCGAGAAGGACTGCCCCCGGAAGAAGTCCCGCAGGTCGCGCAGCGAGTGCAGCGGCGACAGCCACATCGAGCCCAGGACCACCTTCTTGAGCGTGGCGAGCGTCAACGGGTCGCTCTGCGCGCTGAGCTTGGCGTACGTCGCCCGCTGCTGCGGCGTCCACGCGTGCGGGTCGGCCCCCATCGCCTCGACCTGCGCGAGCTGCTTAGCTTTCCCGGCGGCACGCAGACGCTCCCGTAGGGCGTCGTGGGCGGAGGTGTCTCGGCCGCCGGTGTGGATGTTCTGGTCGGTGCCCACGTAAGCGGAGTAGAGCTCGGGGTGGTTGCGGGCCAGGCGCAGCCCGAAGGCGCTGCCGTAGGAGTTGGCCAGGAGGATCACCCGCTCGGTGCGCAGGAGGTCCCGGGCGTACCGGGTGACCTCCAGGGCGTCCTCGTAGAGCCGCTCGAAGGTCGCCTCGCCCTGGCCCGCCGGGCCGCCGCGGCCGAAGGTCTTGCCGGCGCCGCGCATGTCCCAGCGGACGATCGTGAAGTGCCGCTCCCAACTGCGGGTGCGGACCGTGTAGATGGAGTTGGCGGCGCCGGGGCCGCCGTGGATCTCGACCAGGACCGGGTTCGTCCGGTCCTCGCCGCGGACCGAGATCCACTGGTCGATGCCGCCGATGCGGACGAAGCCCTGCTCGTCGATGCCGCGCGGGGAGTCGATCCGCAGGGTCTTGGCGGCCTGTGCGCGGCGCAGGCCGCGGTGGGTGAGGAGGGTGAGGAGGGCGGCCGTGGGGGTGGCCAGGGCGGTGACGGCGGTGATGGCGGCGGCGGTGGCGATCATTTTCGTGTCCTCCGTAAACTGTTTCCTGTGGATACAGATGAGTGTGGGGGGTGATCGGGGCGCTGTCAACGGCTGGGGGCGGGGGTCCCCCTTGCGGGGGTCGCCGCGGGCAAGGCATGCTTCGCCGGAGCAAATTGGGGAGGGTTGTCGGTGATGGACAAGCGGGCCGTGGTGACCGCGGTGCTGTGTGCGGTGGCGGCGCTGGGCGCGTCCGCGGCCATGACGAAGGTGGTCCCGGCCGACGACGGCAAGGCCTCCGCGCAGGCGAAGGCGGCCCCTCGTGCGGCCTCGTCCACTGCTGCTCCGTCGCAGTCGCAATCGCCGTCGCAATCGCCGCTGCAAGCGCCGGAAGGGTCTCAGTCTTCGGCTGCTCAGACCCCCGGCGCGTCGGGTTCACCCTCCGCGCAGGGCGGGCCCGCCGCCTTTGCCGGGGCGCTGTTCGAGGGCGATGTGACGGGTGATCACTTCTGTACGGCAACCGTCGTGCACAGCCCCGGGCGGAACCTGATCGTCACCGCCGGCCACTGCCTGCGCGCCGGCCGGGCCGGAGAAGGCGGAGCCTCCTTCGCGCCCGCGTACGCGGACGGGCGGGCCCCGTACGGCACCTGGAAGATCGCGGAGGTCTTCGAGGACCCGCGGTGGTCGGACGGGACGAACGACGACTACGACCTGGCCTTTGTCCGCCTCGCCCCCGACGCCTCGGGCCGCAACATCGAGGACGTCACCGGCGCCGCCGTCCTGGACACCACGGGCCGCACGGACGAGCAGGTCACGGTGACGGGCTACCCGTCGGACCGCAAGGTCCCGCGCACCTGCCTGTCCCGCGCGGTGCGGCTCAGCGCGACGGAACAGCGCTTCGACTGTGCGGACTTCCCGGGAGGCACGAGCGGCAGCTCGTGGATCGCCACCGACGGGAAGATCATCGGTGTCCTGACCGGCGGGGACACGGACGACGTCTCGACGAGCACGATCCTGTCCGGCTACGCGGCGGAGCTGTACGCGCGGGCGACGGGAGGGGGAACCGGCGGGTGAGCCAGTACTACGACCTCGGCGACGAGACTCTGTGGAACCCTTCGAACGGCGCCGCCCGTCTCTTCCATCGCCAAGTGGCCCTCTTCGAGGCGGAACTCGGCCTCCCGTCGGGTATCGGCCCGATGGAGAACGACGAGTGCCAGATCGACCCGGCCGCTCTCGGCGTCTTCACCGAAGCCCTCGTTGCCCGCCACGGCCACGCCGGCCACGCCGTCATCCGCGCCCTCTCGGGGGGATTCGTCGCCACCGTGCTGGTACTGGCGGAGCGGGCGGGTGCGCAGGCGTGTTGGCTGAGGCCGGCCGATTCGCTGGAGGGGGCGCGGGACGTCCAGGTCCCGCTCCCGGGCTCCTACGAGGCGTTGGCGGAGTCCGAGCTGCGCGCGGCCGCCCGGGAGCTGTCCCGGCGGATGCCGCGTTGAGATCAGGCGAGTAGTCCCAGGTGCACGGGCTCGGCGGGGGCCTCGTCGAGGAGCTCGGCGAGGCGCGGCGGCCACAGGGGTTCGCCGAGGGTGGCGAGGTTCCGCGGCGACAGCCACCGCCAGTGGGCCTCGGGGTACTCCGGGACCGGATCGCGGTGCGGGCCGGTGGTCACGTAGATGTGCTCGTGCTGGCGCACCGGGATGCCCTGGTGGGTGAAGTCGTGCTCCCAGGTGCAGAGCAGCCGTTCCGGCTCCAGGTCCGTCCAGCCCGTCTCTTCCCGCAACTCCCGCCGTACGCACTCCTCGGGCGTTTCCCCGGGATCGATGCCACCGCCGGGCGGCAGCCAGTGGATGCCGACTTCCACGTTGTTCTCGCGGAAGAGGAACACGGATCCGGCGGGGTTGAGGACGACGATTCTGGCTGCCTGCCGAGGAGTTCGAGGTGAAGTTTGCATCAGACCAGCGTACGGCGGGGGGTGCGGGGGCGGGAGGGGTTGGATGGATCAGGGCTGGTGGGACGGCGGAGGCCGGTCCCGGGTGGGGAAGCGCTTCTGAGTGATGACCCGGGGGCCTTCGGTGGCCGTGGAGGTGGTGAATACGGGTGTGCTGGGTGGGTCTTGGACGGAGTAGGCGGCGTGGGCGTGCGGGCGGCGGGTGTTCTGGACGATCTGCTTCGTCAGGTGGACGGCGTGGGGGGAGTGGGGTGGTGGCTTGGGCTGCGGGGTGGGGTCTGGCTTCGTGGGGTTTCGGGGGGCGTCCCGGCAGTCCAGTGTCCTTTCGGTGTGGGTCGGTCCCTCAAGGGCGCTCCCTTTGGTCGCGTCGCTTCGCGATGGCCTTCGGCCACCCTTGACCGACCGACCCACACCGAAACGCCACAAGACTTCCGGGATCCCCCCGGGGAACGGCCGGGGGGAGGAGAGGGGAGGAGCGGCCTCGTCTGAGATGCGCAGCCCCCTTCGGCCGGTGGCCATCTGGACACGGATCCGGCAGGACCGTGACCTCAGCCCCAACAGACGCGCGGGGCGGTCAGAGCATCCAGGGCCGGGCGTCTGGACACCCTTCCCGTGACCGTCGACCGTCAGCATGACTGTGAGGTGGACGGGAAGGACCTCGGGGTCGGGGGGCGCGATAGATCGCTACACAGTCCTGCTCGGCTTAGCGGCTACCGACCGGCTGGGGCTGGGGCTGGGTAGGGGAGGTCAGAGCCAGCCGCGCTGGGAGGCTTTGAGGCCGGCCTCGAAGCGGCTGGTTGCTTCTAGGCGTTCCATCAGGGCGGACATCTGGCGGCGTACGGTGCGCAGGGAGACGCCGAGACGTTTGCCGGCGGCCTCGTCGGTCATTCCGGAGGCCAGCAGCTTGAGCAGTTCGCGCTCGTTTTGCGTGATGCCGTCCTCAAGCGCCCGCGTGCGGGTCGCGCCGAGGGGGATGGCCGTGTCCCAGGTCTGTTCGAAGAGGGTGACGAGCGAGGCGACGATGCCGGGTGCGGTGGTGCACAGGGCGCCGAGGCGGGAGTTGGCCGGGTCGATCGGGACGATGGCGGTCGTGCGGTCGAAGACCAGCAGGCGTGGTGGGAGCAGTGGGCTCGTCCGTACCTCGCCGCCGTTCTCGGTCGTCCACTGCGCGTACGCGAGGGTGGCCAGGTCGTTCCTGGCGCTGTCCTGGTAGATGACGCGCATGTCGATGCCACGTGCCAGGGCTCTCTCGTCCAGGGTTCGTGATGCGTCCAGGCTTGCCTGGGACTGGGCGCCGCCTGGTGCGATGGCGAGGCACTCGCCGGTCATCTCCTCGGTGAGTGCTTCTAGTCGGGTCTGGATGGCGTCG
Source organism: Streptomyces sp. NPDC058289 (assembly GCF_042880975.1). Lineage (NCBI taxonomy): Bacteria > Bacillati > Actinomycetota > Actinomycetes > Kitasatosporales > Streptomycetaceae > Streptomyces > Streptomyces sp. NPDC058289. The sequence continues at coordinate 20,384 of NZ_JBHVYI010000028.1, read as the reverse complement.
AGTCCCACGAGGCGTTCGGTGCCGTCGGTCTCCGTGTTGGGTCGGAGGCCCGCGTAGTCGGCCACTGCGCGGGCAGCGGCTGCCTTGCTCAGGTCCAGGGCGTGCCGACGGCGGATCAGGTCCTCCTCCTGGCGGCGCAGTAGCTGCTCCAGACCGGCTTCCGGGCTGACGGGGCGCAGCCCGCCGACGGTGTCCCGGGACGGTGTGAGCAGGCCCAGGTCCACGAGCTGATCCAGGCCGTCCCTCACCTGGGCCTCGGCGAGCCCTGTCCGCTGTACGAGTTCGGCCATGCTGCCGGTGGGCTGCGTCAGCATCCCTCGGTAGACGGTCTCCAAATGCGCATCAAGTCCCAACGCTTCGAGCATGGTTCAGCCCCCCGGCCGTGGTGGTGGTCAATCCCCCGTGCAGTCGATCGTAATCGCCACCCTGTCCTCATGGTGCCTGACTGCTTGATGCCATCCGTGATCCCTTCCGGCAGGGCGGACGCGTCAGCAGGATGGTGTTCACCGGCCGGGGGATGCGAATCCCACCCAAGGCCAGGGCCCACAAGGCCGGCCGGCGCGGCGCGCTCCCTCCCGTCAAGCTCCGATGAATCCAGGGGAATCCATGTTTCGCTCCGTGCACCTGCTCGCCGCCGCCGGCCTCACCGTTCTTCTCTCCGCCACCGCCGCAGTCGCCTCCGTGACCACGTCGGGGCCGGACGTCATCGGCTGGGACACGGTCCGGGCAGCGGGCGCGAACACCCAGGTCATCGGATGGGATTCCGCTCCGGCGGACATGCAGGTCATTGGTTGGGACTGAACCGGGTGCGGGTGATTCTGGGGCACCTGGCCCGTATGTCGGCCGACCCCGTCCCCGCGACCGTGGTTCCGCTGATCCAGGATCTGCTCTGGGCGCACGCCAGGCCGGCCGACGGCCTTGAGCACGTACGGGTCCGCCCCGCTGCCCACGGGCTGGACATCTACCTCTTCGTCAGTTCCCCGAGCGAGGCATCGGCGGTGGCCCGGATGCGCAACCTGCTCCAGCGCGTCGAGCAGCCGGTCGCCCGGCACGGCTTCGGCATCTGCCCGCGCTGACCCTCCTGCGACGGCGAAGCCTCGTTACGGTTGGCGATTTAACTCGACATTTTTCCCCCGGTCCTTCACCACACCCGAGTCGTCGTGTCCGATGCCTTCAGTGCCGTTTCGGTGTCCCGTCGCCGCTACCGCATCGACGGTCGAGGCGACCGGGCCGTCCCGGCGTTGCCCACCGGGTGGTATGCGGCGGCGACCTTGAGGAGCCAGGCGATCTCCTCGCGCGGTGTGCGGCCTCCGGTGGTGCGGTCGAGGGTGGCGGGGAGTGCGGGGGCCGGTAGGTGCTGGGTCCGCTGTTGTACGGAGAGGTGGAGCCAGCGGGCTTCCGTTGCGGCCCGGTCCGTGTCGCCGGCGGGGTGTGGCAAGGCGGGCGGGGGCTCTTCGGTGGGGGTGTCGTCGCGCAGGGCGAGGGCGGCGTCGCGGATGGCGAAGGCGCGGTGGGCCACGTCGAGGGAACGGTCGCCGAACGCGAACAGCTCGCGGACGCGGCTGGTGGCGGGGGTGCCCAGGACCACGTGCGGTACCGCCGTCACGAGGTCCGCCCACAGCGGGTGCAGTCGCCACAGTGCGTACTGGTCACGGCAGTAGCGGACCAGGGAGCGGGTCGGCGGAATGGATACGCCCAGGACGAGCAGCACCACGGTGACGGCGGGCAGCAGCTCGCATATCGGGTCCGTGAGCGGTACGGGATTCCCCTCGGCGTCGAGGATCGTGGAATCGCCCTCCCGCAGGACGAAGTAGATCCGGTAGAGGGTGTAGAGGACCCCGTTGGCCGTCGCCGCAGCCAGACAGGTGACGCCGACCCGGAGCAGCCCCGGGGCCACGTTGCGGCGGTTCGACCAGAAGAGGACCGTCGCCTGTACGGAGGACGCGGCGTACACGGCGTAGAAGACGCCGAGGTAGAGCTGGACGCCGGGGTGGCCGTAGTGGGCGTCGATGCCGTACGCGCCGGTGTAGTCGTGCGGAAGGACGAACACGAAGAGGCCGGTCAGCACGGTCATTGCGGTACAGGTGAAGAGCAGCCTCCGGCGCGCGGCCCGCTCCTGACCCGGGCGCTTGTGAATCGCGTGGACGTAGTCGAGGAGAAAGGAGGCGGCCGCGACTCCGGCGAGGTGCTTGACGAGCAGGGTCACGTCGTCGATCCCGGTCACCGACTCCAGGAAGCCCGCGATCCGGGGCGGGCGGGTGCTGAGCCCGATCGCACCCGCGACGAAGGTGGCCCACAGCGCAAGGTTCGCCCGGGTGCTGAACGCGGAGGGCGCACGCCAGATCACCACGCTCCAGGCGAGCAGGGGCATCAGCCATTCGAACAGCGGACGCATCAGCGCTTCCTCCAACGGCGGGCACGGACCGGGTGCAACAGGCTCTCGGCCAGACGGCTGGAGGTGGGATCGACCGGGTCCGCGGATCCGCAGCGGTCGGCCAGCAGGAGCGCGATCATCTCCGCCTCCTGTTCCTCGACGGTGTCGTAGCTCGTACGGCTCGCGCCGATCACCTGGGCGACGGCTTCGGGCGTCAGGTCGGGCATCAACGCGGCCAGGTGGGACAGTTCCAGGACGCCGGAATGGCCGCACAGGACATGGCCGAGTTCGTGGAGCTTGATGAGGTCCTGGTGCGCAGGGCTGGTGTGCTGCTCGTAGAAGACGACATCGATGCTCGGCAATGCGATCCACATGCCGCACGGTGCGTCACGGCCCAGTACGGGCAGGGGCTCCATCACGATCGGCCGGCCTCGTTGTTGTTCCAGGCAGGCGCGGAAGCCCTCGACGGTGAACGGGCTCGGCAGGTCCAGGCCCGCGAGCACGGTCTCACAGCGTTTGCGCAGACCTCGGGGAAGCGGCATGTGTGAAGGAACGTTTCTGTAGAGGCGGAAGAGGAGCGGGCCGGCTGGTCGCACTCACTCGGTGCCGGCCGGACCGTGCCTCGATTCCCCGCTTCCGGCGTTGTCCTCAAGCTGTTTGAGCTTGTCGGCGAGGGCGACCAGCATGTGAAGGCTGCCGTCGGAGAGCCCCGACGCACGCTGGACGAGGCTGACCACCTCGGAGTTGCCCAGGGCCTGCCGCAGATCCCCGATCTTTTCCAGCCGCTCCAGCTGTTCGTCCACCATGGCGGCCTTGGCGTCGTCCACGAAGTAACTCGCACCGGCCCGGATCCCGAAGCCGCGGCCGAGCCAGTCGAGGGTGTCCACGGTGGGGTTGGGCACCTGCCCCTTCTGGTTCACGCCGTGGTGCAGGTTGCGGATCGTGTCCTTGGAGATGACGTCGCGCCCGGCCAGCCGGTTGATGCGCTCGGTCAGTTCCCGGTACGTCGGTGCCCGTCCACCCGCTTTGACCGCCTCACGGCCGATCAGCCGGTCCACCCGCTCGGCGATCTTCCGCGCGCGCTCCGCCGAACGCACAGGTCCCTCCGCGCCACCGGCGACGCCGTGCTCCACCGAATTCACCCCTACCCCCCATCAAGACACCCACCGTACCGTCGGCCCACCAGCCCCCGGTACGGCATCGAGCGTGCAGCGATCCGTCGCCCCCTACCCCGCCTGCAGGGCCAGTGTCGGCGACAGCCTCGCCGCGCGGACCGCCGGGTAGAGGCCTGCCACCGTGCCTATGGCCAGGGTTGCTGCGAAGCCGCCCGTGACGGCCCAGAGGGGGACCACCCAGGGGAGGTCGCCGGCTTGGGCGTACACCGCCGTGGCTGCGCCGCCCAGGGCGATGCCGGCCAGGCCGCCCAGGCCCGACAGGAGCAGGGACTCCGTGACGAACTGGATGCGGATCTGGCCCTTGGTGGCGCCCAGGGAGCGGCGCAGGCCGATCTCGTGGCGGCGTTCCAGTACCGAGATGATCATCGTGTTGGCCACCCCGACCCCGCCCACCAGCAGGGCGATGCCGCCCAGGCCGAGGAGGAGGGTGCTGAAGGCGCCTTCGGTGGCGGCCTTTGCCTGCAGGGCCGCCGAGGGGTCCGTGACCGAGACCGTGCTCGGGCTCTCGGGGTTGGCCGTCTTGGCGATGAGGTCACGGACCTGCTGGACGCGGTCGTCGGCAGAGCGCTCGTAGACGGACGTGGGATGTCCGTCGAAGCCCAGGAGGCTCTGCGCGGCGTCCCAGCCGATGAGCGCCGAGCGTTCGATCTCCGGCGCGAGGGGGATCGGGTCGAGGATGCCGATGACGGTGAAGTACTGCCCGGCGATGAACACCTGTCCGCCAGGTGCCGTCATGCCCAGGCGCTCGGCGGAGACGTGTCCGAGGACCACGGACGGGTAGCGGCCGGTCGCCGCGTTGAGCCAGCTTCCGCTCTGCATCCGGGCGCGGAGGGTCTTCAGGAGCTCGTCCTTCGCCGCCTTGAGGGCGATGCCGCTCGTCTCCTCCTTCGGGATGTTCTCGCTGCGGCGGACGGACTCCTTCACGTCGCCCGTCGTGCCGACCGATTCGACCCCGCTGATCCGGGCGATCATGCCGGGGGCGTCCTTGGGCAGCTTGGTGTCCTGTCCGGAGAACATCGACGGGCCGGGCGTCGCGACCATCATGTTCGTGCCGAGCTTGTCGAGTTCCTGGAGCAGCTTGGCCTGGCTTGACGAGGAGATGCCGACGACCGCGATCATCGTCGCGATGCCGATCGCGATCCCGAGCGCGGACAGGAACACGCGCATGGGCCGCGAGCGCAGCCCCGCCGATCCCACGTGGAACACGTCGCGGGGGCCGAGGCGCGGCGGAGTCAGCTTGCGCGCCTTCTTGCCGGCCGCGCGGGACTTCGTACGGGCACCCATGACGGGCCCGGACTTCGTACGGGCACCCATTACGCGCCCACCCCCAACGCGTCCGCGTTCCACACGTCGGCCACGATCTCGCCGTCGCGGATGCGGACCTGCCGGGGCAGGCTCGCCGCGATCTCGTTGTCGTGCGTGATCACGGCGATGGTGGCCCCGTCCTGGTTGAGCTCGTGCAGCAGTTCCATCACCGATTCGCCGGACGCCGTGTCCAGGGCGCCCGTCGGCTCGTCGGCGAGCAGCAGGTCCGGTTCGCCCGCCACCGCGCGGGCGATCGCCACGCGCTGCTTCTGCCCGCCGGACAGTTCGTGGGGACGGTGGTCCATGCGGTCGCCGAGGCCGACGCGCTCCAGGGCGCGTTCCGCCCGGCGCCTGCGTTCGGCGCGGGAGAGGCCGGAGTACAGCAGTCCTTCGGCGACGTTGGCGCGGGCGCTGATGCCGGGGACGAGGTGGAAGGACTGGAAGACGAAGCCGACGTGCCGGGAGCGCAGGGCGGAGAGGGAGCGGTCGGAGAGGGTCGCGATGTCGTACCCGGCGATGGCTACGCGCCCGGCCGTGGGCCGGTCGAGGGTTCCGACGATGTGCAGGAGCGTGGACTTTCCGGAGCCGGACGGACCGACGATGGCGAGGAGTTCGCCGTTCAGGACGGTGAGGTCGACTCCGCGCAGGGCCGCGACCCCGCCGGGGTACTCCTTGGTGACGCCGGTCAGTTCTACGACCGCGTGGGCGTGTTGGTTCATGACGCGGGGACTCCTACGAGCATGCCCTCCTTGAGGGCGTCCCCCTTCACTTCCACCCGGCCCTGGCCGAACATGCCGAGCTCGACCTTGACCTCGCGGACCTTGCCGTCCTCGACGACCTGGACTCCGAAACCGCCTTCGGCGAGGGCGAGGAGCGAGTTGACCGGTACGGAGAGCACTCCCTTGCGGACCTCGCCCGTCAGGCCCACCGAGACCGGGGACTGGTCGGGGCCCGTGGCTTCGGCGGGGTTGTCGAGGGTGATCTCGACCTCGACCTTCGGCTTCTTGTCGCCGCCCCCGCCCCCGCCGCCCGAGGACGGGTCGTCGCCGTTGGCGGTGGCGCCGATCGAGCTGATCTTGCCCTGGGCGGTGCCCCCGCCGGGCAGGCTCACGGTCACCGGGTCGCCGGTCTTGACCTTGCCCGCCTTGGCCACGTCGAGCTGCAGGCGGGCCATCCGCTCGGTGCCGGTCAGGGTCATGACGGGCTTGCCGGCAGCCGCCTCGTCGCCGACCGCCATGTCGCTCTTCTGGATCCGCTGGGGACCGGAGGCGAAGGCGATGTCGCCCTTGCCGACCTCGCCGGTCTCCTTCACCTTGTGAGACTTCTGCCAGCGCTTGACGGCGGTGGCCGTGCCGTCGGTGAAGGTGCCGTCCGAGGTGTCCAGGCCGGTGCCGAAGCCGAGGGCCTGGAGGTTCTGCTTGAGCTGTTTGACGTCCTCGCCCTTGTCCCCGGACTTCAGGGACCGGTACATGGGCGTGGAGCCGTACATCAGACGCACCGGCTTGCCGTTGACCTCGTAGAGCTTGCCGTCGCGCTCGACGGAGGAGCCGACGGGCGCCGCCCAGGTCAGGGTCGCGGAGCCGGAGCCGGAGCCGGAGCCGGAGCCCGAGCCGGCCCCCGCCCCGCCGGCCCCCGCCCCGCCGGCGCCCGGGGCCCCGCCCGCCCCGCCGGCCCCGCCCGCCCCGCCGGACGCGTCCGCGCCCACCGCGTTGAGCTTGCGTTCCTTGGCGAAGCCGAGCGTCCCGTCGACCTTGAACCCGGAGCTCAGGTCCCCGCGCGTGACCGGCTGCGTGGCCCCCGGCAGCCCGTCCGCACGGCCCTGCTTCGAGCCGTCGCCGCTGCCGCTGCCGCCGTCAGTCCCCGCCTGGGCGACGACCGCGTACCCGCCGCCCGTGACGGCGAGTACGACGGCCAGCGAGCCCAAGAGCCACTTCTTGCCCTTGCTCACTGGTCGCCGCTGCACTTGTTCAGCTGGGCCATGAAGGCGTCCTTGTCGGCCCCCTCGGGCAGGGATATCCCGGTCCGGGCGTTTCCGTTGAACTCCGGGTCCGGCATGTCGAAGCCGTTGTCCCGCATGCACTTGGCCTGCTTCAGGGCCTTGTCCTTCTCCGCCTGCGATATCTCGCCGCCGGAGCCGGGACCCTTCATCCCGCACTTCTCCATGGCCTTCTTCAGGACCTCCTGGTCCGCGCCCGCGCCCAGCGTCATACCGCGCGGGTCCTCGCCGGGCTTCGGGTCGGGGGCGTCGACGCCGTTGTCGCGCAGGCACTTGCGCATCTTGAGGGCGTTGTCGGCGTCCGCGCCGCCACCGCCACCGCTGCCGCTGCCGCCCGCGCCGCTCGAGTTCGAGGAGTCCTTCTTCTCGTCCTTCTTTCCGTCGGAGCCGCCGCTGCCGCCCGTGCACGCGGTGACGAAGAGGGTGAGGCCGGTGAGGAGCGCGGCCGTGGTCATGGTCGTGGATCGCTTCATGGGCCCGAGACTGCGCGAACAGCGGGTTTCGCTTCTCTAACGGCTCGTGCTTACAACGGCGAAATGCGCCTCTCCGGTAAAGAGGACGCCATGCGAGTTCTGGTGGTGGAGGACGAGGAGTTCCTGCGGGAGATGATCGCCGAGGGGCTGCGCGGCGACGCGCTGGCCGTCGACGAGGCGAGCGACGGCCTGGAGGCCCTGCGCCGCCTGCGCCTGGGCGCGTACGACGTCCTCGTCCTGGACCGTGACCTGCCGGGCCTGCACGGCGACGAGGTCTGCCGCCAGGTGGTGCGCGAGCGGCTGCTGACCCGCGTCCTGATGCTGACGGCCTCCGGGACGGTACGGGACCGGGTTGAGGGCCTCGGCCTCGGCGCCGACGACTACCTCACCAAGCCCTTCGCCTACGACGAGCTGCTCGCCCGCGTCCTGGCGCTCGGTCGGCGCGCCCAGCCGGCCCTGCCGCCGGTGCTGGAGCGGGCGGGGGTGGCCGTGGACGTCGCGCGGCGCACCGCCACCCGGGAGGGGCGCCGGCTGGCGCTCTCCCGCAAGGAGTTCGCCGTCCTGGAGTCGCTGCTGCGCGCGGAGGGCGCGGTCCTCAGCAATGACGACCTGATCGAGCAGGTGTGGGAGGAGGACACCTCGTACAGCACCAATGCGGTACGGGTGACCCTGAGCAAGCTGCGCGCCAAGCTGGGGGAGCCGCCCCTGATCGAGACCGTTCCGGGCGCCGGATATCGGATCGGTGATCCACGATGAGAGCAGTGCTCCGTTCCGAGCGCGCCCGTCTCACCGTCCTCTACGGCTCCCTGCTGCTCCTCGCGGGCGGCGGCCTCATCGCACTGATCAACATCCTGCTCCGCAACGGCCTGTACAGCCGCATCAACGGGGCCGTCATGACCACCGCCGTGCGGCCGGGCTTCGAGGGCACCCCGCCGCCCGCGGTCCCGGGCCAGCGCCTGCCGGTCCCCGCCGAGAGGCTCGACACCGGCGCCACCCCGACCCCCGAACAGCTCGAACAGTGGCGGGCCACCCGCGTCCTGACCACGGCCGTGGAGCAGGCCACCCTCCACGAGCTGCTCGTCGTCTCCCTCGTCGCCCTCGCCGTTTTCGCCGTCCTGTCCATCTGGCTGGCCTGGTGGATGGCCGGCCGCGTGCTGCGCCCCGTCGGCGTGATCACCGAGACGGCCCGGCGGCTGTCCGGAGCCAACCTCCACGAGCGGATCGGCCTCCGGGCACCGCCCGGCGAACTCAAGCGGCTCGCGGACACCTTCGACGGGATGCTCGACCGGATGGAGGAGCTGGTCGGGGCGCAGCGCCGGTTCGCCGCGAACGCCGCCCACGAGCTGCGCACCCCCCTCGCCGTCCAGCGGGCGGCCGCCGAGATCGGGCTGGCGGGGGAGCCGCCGCCGGAGAAGGTGGCCCGGATCCGCTCCAAGCTCATCGAGGTCGCGGACTCCAGTCAGCACCTCGTCGAGTCGCTGCTCCTGCTCGCCGTCTCGGAGGAGGGCTTGGAGGCGACGGAGCCGGTGGACCTGGCGGGGCTCGCGGAGGCGGAGCTGGCGGGCATCGAGGGGACGGTCCCTCAGGACCTGCTGGTGGTACGGGACCTCGCGCCGCTGACGGTCGCGGGCGACCGGACCCTTCTGGGGCACCTCGTACGGAACCTGCTGGCCAATGCCGTACGTCACAACCGCGCGGGCGGCCGCCTGGAGGTGGCGACCTCCCCGGAGGGGGTGCTGACGGTCTCCAACACCGGTCCGGTGATCGAGCCGGGGGACGTGCCGCGGCTGCTGGAGCCCTTCCGGCGGCGGGCGGAGCGGCAGCATACGGCGGGCGAGGGCGCCGGGTTGGGGCTTTCGATCGTCGGGTCGATCGCGCGGGCGCACGGCGCGGAACTGACGGCGCGGGCCAACCCGGCGCCGGGCGGCGGGTTGATGGTCCGGGTCTGGTTCCCGGCCGGGTCACCGGCTGCGCGACCCGCCGGGGAAACGCCGGGCGCTTGACCGGTCAACAAAAATGAAGATCGGCTGTGTACGGTCGGGTCAATGAGCAAGCACGCCCGAGCCGGCTCCCGCGCGACCCGTCCGTCCCGCACGCCCGGTACGTCCCGCCCGACCCGGCGCTCCCGCGCCGGCGGTACGCGGCGCGCCGACGGCGGCTCCCGGGGCTCCCGCGGCTCGCGCCCGCTCGCCTTCGCGGCCGCCCTGGGACTGCTCGGTTTCGGCGCGGGCTGGGTGTACCTGGCCCACGACCCGCCGGCCAACGCCGCGGCCCGCGTCGCGGCCGACGCCCGGCCGCCGGCCGAGGAGCGGGCCGCGCGGGCGGCCGAGCGCGACCCCCTCCAGGGCCTGCCCGAGGTCAGCGAGCACACCCGGGGGAAGATCCCCGCGGACGCCCGCCAGCTCATCCTGGTCACCGGCAAGGCGAGGGACTCCTCGGAATCCACCGCGGCCCTGTACACCCGCCCGGCGGCCGGCGCCGACTGGGCGAAGAGCGACAGCTGGCCCGCGCGCAACGGAGCCAAGGGCTGGTCCACGGAGCGTACGTACGGGGACCTGACCTCCCCCGAGGGCGTGTTCGCGCTCACCGACGCGGGCGGGCTGCTGGCGAAGCCGGCGGGCACGAAGTTCCCGTACGACCAGGACGGCTCCTTCGTGGCGACCGGCCGCGGGGTCAACGGGGAGTCGCTGCGCGGTTCCTTCGACTATGTCGTCGCCATCGACTTCAACCGCAAGACGGGTGTGAGTCCGCTCGACCCGACGAAGCCCGAGGGCGAGGAGAAGGGCGGCAACATCTGGCTCCACGTGGACCACGACGGCCCCTCGCAGGGCTGCGTGGGCATCCCGAAGGCCGCGATGCAGAAGGTCCTGGAGACCCTCGACCCGGCGGCCAAGCCGGTCATCGTGATGGGGCCGCAGGGCTTCTGAGCCCCGCCGGCCGCCGCCTCAGGCCGCAGCGCCCGTAGCGGCCGCGGCGGCAGTGCCGTCCACCGCCGGTCGACCGTCCACCGCCTGTCGGCCCTCCACGGACCCGCCCGCCTTCCCTCCCGCGGCCGGGTCGCGGGCCAGCAGGGCGATGTAGGCCAGGTCGAACACGGCGCACAGCAGCCCCAGCCCGAGGATGAACGGTGCGTCCTCGAGGACTCCGAAGAGGAAGGTCGGCGCGAGCGTGCCGAGCCATTTGGCGACGGCCATCACCAGCGACTGCCCGTGCCGGCCGCCCCGGCTCGCGTAGAGGGCGATGAACAGGCCGGACATCAGCAGGTTCTGCAGGAACGCCGAGTACCGGCTCGAGTCGTGCGTGCCGAAGTGGGCGACGAAGAGCCACTGCACGGCGAAGGCGCTCGCGAAGACGAGCACGCTCCAGACGGCGAACAGGGGCCGGGTCACGAAGCCGGGCAACTCGGCCCGCCCGTAGCGCAGGTACGTGTACACGATGACGATGTCGGCGACCGCCCACACCACGTTGACGACGGCCTGCGCCGTGACTCCGGAGTTGTGGAACTCGTAGAAGGCGTAGGTGGTTTCCCACGCGAAGTTCAGCGCGAGCGCCGCGACCGGCATCGCGTACGTCCGGTCGCGCAGCCCCACCCGGATCGCCTCGACGTACACGAGGGTCCAGGCCAGCCCGCTGATCAGCGTCAGAAAGAGATCCACGGGCGGAACCCTAGCGGGCGGCCGGGAGCCCGGACATCCCCCCGGAGGTCACGGTCCGAGGTCCGCCTCCGTCACCGGATCCCCGCCCCGGCCGGCCGCCGGTCCGGCCGTTCCCGCTGTCAGACCTTGACGACCCGGATCCGCTTCCCGCACAGCATGGACAGGTCCTCGGGATCTGAGGTCAGCAAGGTGACGGGTCCGGGTTGGTCGAGGGCGGTCGCCGCCGCGATGGCGTCCAGGGCGTACTCGTGCCCGTGTAGCCCGGCGGCGGCGAGCAGCTCGCTCGCATGCCGCACGATGGCCTCGCCCGGCGGGACGATGTTCACGCGGGAGACCGCGTAGTCGAAGCGGGCCTGGTTCACCCGGGGGTCGCGCGCCTCGACGAGGGTGACCGAGCTGATGACCACCCGGATGTCCTCGGTTTCCGCAGCCGTGAGCCACTCCAGCAGCCCGGGGTCTTGTCGTACGAGTCGGGAGAGGCCTTCGCAGTCCAGGACGAGGGTCCCGCTCATGCGGCGTCCGACGAGGCTGCCGTCCCGCCGCGCAAGATCGCTCGCTTCTCGTCGACCGCCGTGGGGTCGGCCGGGCCGTTCACGGATTCGGAGTCCTCGATCAGCTCTCGGAGCCGATCACGCTCCAGCTGTCGCTGAACCAGGGCTTCGATGTACGCGGACATGCCGCGCTTGCCGGTGCGCGCCTTGAGCGCCGCGATCGTCCCCTCGTGAAGCGAGACGGAGACGGGCCGGGTGGGACCTTCGCCGGGTGCGGGCTGGTCGGTCATGAGGCCATCGTAACAAAACTCATGTTATTTGGCGTGGGGCACCGCGCCGGGGCCTCGTCGCCGCTTCGGGTCCCACCGACCCCTTGCCTGACGACCCGTCAGCTACGACGATGGCCCCCGCACCGGTATGACGAATCGGCAGTCGAGGACGAGGCGGGTACGGCCCATGGCGCGCGTGTTTCCGGAAGGTCGGCTGGTCTACGGGATGCAGCTCCCGATCCAGTCGCAGAGCACCATCTACGCCGAGCCCTGGGAGGCGACGGCCGGCGCGGCCGACCTCGCCGCGGTCGCCCGCGCGGCCGACGGGGCCGGCTTCGGCTACGTCGCCACCTGCGACCACGTGGCCATCCCGCGGCACATGGCCGGCCCCATGAGCACCATCTGGTACGACCCGGTGGCCACCCTCTCCTTCCTGGCCGGGATCACCGAGAACGTGCGGCTGCTCAGCCACGTCGCGATCCTCGGCCTGCGCCACCCGCTGCTCAGCGCCAAGCAGTACGCCACCGTCGACCACCTCTCCGGCGGCCGGCTGATCCTCGGCGTCGGCGCCGGGCACGTGAAGGAGGAGTTCGAGGTGCTCGGCGTGGACTTCGCGCGTCGCGGGGCCGTCCTCGACGAGACCCTCGACGCGCTGCGCGCCGCCCTCGGACCCGAGGAGTACCCGGAGTTCGAGGGCGAACTGTTCTCCTTCAAGGACCTCGGGCAGCTGCCCCGCCCCGTCCAGGCCCGGATCCCGGTCTGGGTGGGTGGCTCCTCGCCCGCCGCCGTCCGCCGGGCCGCCGTGCGCGGCGACGGCTGGCTCCCGCAGGGCGACCCGCTCGACAAGCTCCCGGCGCAGATCGCCCGGATCAAGGAGCTCCGCGCCGAGGCGGGGGCCGCCGGACCCGTGGAGTTCGGCGCGATCACCGCGCCGCTGTACGTCGGCGAGCCCGGCTGGGACACGGGCCGGCGGACCCTCACCGGCAAGGCGGAGGCGCTCGCGGAGTCGCTGCGCGCGTACAAGGCGATCGGCATCGACCAGATCCAGGTCCGCTTCCGCAACCGCGACCGGGCCGAACTCATTGACCAGATCACCGCTTTCGGGTCCGAAGTGGGCCCGCTCCTCAACGACTAGCGACAGCGACAGCGGCAGCGGCAGCGGCAGCGACAACAACAAAACATTCGGGAGCAACGCATGGGCAAGCTGGACGGACGCGTCGTCATCATCACGGGTGCCGCGCGCGGCCAGGGCGAGCAGGAGGCCCGGCTCTTCGCCGCGGAGGGAGCCAAGGTGCTCCTGGGCGACGTGCTGGACGAGCAGGGCGCGGCGGTCGCGAAGGAGATCGGCGACGACCGGGCCCGGTACGTACGGATGGACGTGAGCCGGGAGGAGGACTGGGCGGTCGCCATCGCGGCGGCGAAGGAGGCCTTCGGCGAGGTCAACGGCCTGGTCAACAACGCGGGCATCCTGCGCTTCAACGAGCTGACCGCGACCCCGTTGGAGGAGTTCCAGCAGGTGGTCCAGGTCAACCAGGTCGGCGCCTTCCTCGGCATCAAGTCGGTGGCCCCGGAGATCGAGGCGGCCGGCGGCGGCACGATCGTCAACACCTCCTCGTACACGGGCCTGACGGGCATGGCGTACGTGGGCACGTACGCGGCGACCAAGGCGGCGATCCTGGGCCTGACCCGGGTGGCCGCGCTGGAGCTGGCCGCGAAGAACATCCGGGTCAACGCGATGTGCCCGGGGGCCGTGGACACCGCGATGGCCACCCCCGGGAACACGAATCCGGCGGACCTGCCCCAAGAGGCCCGGGACGCCATGGCGGACCTCTACAAGCGCGTGGTGCCGATGGGCCGGGTGGGTCAGCCCGAGGAGATAGCCAAGCTGGCGCTGTTCCTGACCAGCGAGGACTCCTCCTACATCACCGGCCAGCCGTTCGTGATCGACGGGGGCTGGATGGCGGGCGTCAGCGTCCTCTAGTCCCGCTCGACCGTATCTGATGGAGCGTCAGGTATTGACGCTCCCGCCCCCGCGATGGAACAGTCGTGACATCGAATCTGACGCAACGTCAGAAACAGAAGGACGGTGAATCCCCTTGGAATTCGGGCTCTTTGTGCAGGGATACGTGCCTGAGGCACGGTCCAAGGTCGACCCCGAGGCAGAGCACAAGGCGCTGATCGAGGAGACCGAGTACGTCATCCAGGCGGACAAGTCAGGGTTCAAGTACGCCTGGGCCTCCGAGCACCACTTCCTGGAGGAGTACTCGCACCTTTCGGCGAACGAGGTGTTCCTCGGGTACCTCGCTCACGCCACCGAGCGCATCCACCTCGGCTCCGGGATCTTCAACCCGCTCGCCCCGGTCAACCACCCGGTCAAGGTGGCCGAGAAGGTCGCCATGCTCGACCACCTCTCCAAGGGGCGCTTCGAGTTCGGCACCGGCCGCGGCGCCGGCAGCCACGAGATCCTCGGCTTCCTCCCCGGCATCGAGAACATGGACGGGACCAAGGAGATCTGGGAGGAGACCATCGCCGAGTTCCCCAAGATGTTCCTCCAGGAGGAGTACGAGGGGTTCCAGGGCAAGCACTGGTCGCTCCCGCCGCGCAAGATCTTCCCCAAGCCGTACGGCAAGGCCCACCCGGCCATGTGGTACGCCGCCGGCTCCCCGGCCTCGTACGCCATGGCGGCCAAGAAGGGCCTCGGGGTCCTCGGCTTCAGCGTCCAGAAGGTCTCCGACATGGCCTGGGTGCTGGACCAGTACAAGACCGCGATCCAGGAGGCGAAGGCCATCGGCGCCTTCGTCAACGACAACGTCATGGTCACCTCGACCGCGATCTGCGCCGAGACCCACGACAAGGCCGTCGAGATCGCCGTCAACGCCAACATGAACCGCTTCCAGTCGCTGGTCTTCCGCTACCACGACACCTTCCCGCGCCCCGAGATGATCCCCGAGTGGCCCGAGATCCTCCCCGAGTACAACGCGGAGATCATCGAGCTGCTGATCGCCGAGGAGCTGCTCATCTGCGGCGACCCGTCCGAGGTCCGCGCGCAGTGCAAGCGCTGGGAGGAGGCCGGCGCCGACCAGCTCTCCTTCGGTCTGCCGACCGGCGTCTCGCCCGAGGACACGATGACCACCATCAAGCTCATCGGCGAGCACGTCATCCCGCACATCGACACCGACCCGGTGCACCGCACCACCCGCTTCCGCGAGGCTTCGGGAGCCTGAGGCTGCGGCTTCTCAGGAACTGGGGCGGCGTCTTCCCGGACCGCCGCCCCGCAACCGGCCCCGGCCGGAGTCACGCCGTGGCTGCGGCCGGCCCGGCGGACCCCGACCGGGGCCCCGGGCTGCGGCCCCGCAGATGCGGCGCCGCTGCCGGGGACCAGCCCCCGGACCCCCGCTCCTCGCACGCCGGAGGGGCTGGATTTTCCAGTCCCCGGCGTTCACGTGCGGGCTGAGATCAGCCAAAGGCAGAGAGGACGTCATGCTCGACCACCTGATCAAGGGCGCCACCGTCGTGGACGGGACCGGCGCTCCCGCCCGCATCGCCGACGTCGGCCTGCGCGACGGCCGGATCGCCGTCATAGCCGAGCCCGGCACCGTCACCGAGGAAGCCCGGACCAGCGAGGACGCGACCGGCCTCGTCCTCACCCCCGGGTTCATCGACCCCCACACGCACTACGACGCCCAGCTCTTCTGGGACCCGTACGCGACCCCCTCCATGAACCACGGAGTGACCACCGTCGCGGGCGGCAACTGCGGATTCACCCTGGCCCCCCTCAACCCCGCCCGCCCCGAGGACGCCGACTACACCCGCCGCATGATGAGCAAGGTCGAGGGCATGGCGCTCAAGGCCCTCGAAGAGGGCGTCGACTGGACCTGGTCCACCTTCGGCGAGTACCTCGACGCCCTCGACGGCCGCATCGCCGTCAACGCCGGCTTCATGGTCGGCCACTGCGCGCTCCGCCGGCACGTCATGGGCGAGGACGCCGTCGGCGGCCAGCCCACCGAAGAGCAGATGCAGGCGATGCTCGACCTGTTCCACGACGCCATGAACGCCGGCGCCTGGGGCCTGTCGACCACCCAGTCCTCCACCCACTCCGACGGCTCCGGCGCCCCCGTCGCCTCCCGGCACGCCAAGCCCGAAGAGCTCCTCGCGCTCTCCCGGGCCGTCGCCGAACACGAGGGCACCCAGCTCGAAGCGATCGTCGCGGGCTGCCTGGACCAGTTCGCCGACGAGGAGATCGACCTCTTCGTCGAGATGAGCGCGGCCGCCGGACGGCCCCTGAACTGGAACGTGCTGACCATCGACGCCTCCGTCCCCGAGCGCGTGCCGCGCCAGCTGATCCCCAGCGAGCGCGCCCGCAAGGCCGGCGGCCGCATCGTCGCGCTGACGATGCCGATCCTGACCCCCATGAACATGTCGCTGGGCACCTTCTGCGCCCTCAACCTCATCCCCGGATGGGGCGAGGTCCTGGGTCTGCCCGTCCCCGAGCGCATCGCGAAGCTGCGCGACGCCGACGTGCGCGCCGAGATGCTGCGCCGCGCGGCCAGCAAGGAGGCCGGGGTCTTCCGGCGCCTCGCCAACTTCGGCCGCTACGTCATCGGCGACACCTACAGCGAGGCGAACGAGGGCCTGTCCGGCCGCGTCGTCAACGACATCGCGGCCGAGCGGGGCCAGGACGCCTTCCAGTGCCTGGTGGAGATCTGCGCCAACGACGACCTGCGTACGGTGCTCTGGCCCATGCCGACCGACAACGACCCGGCGAGCTGGGCCCTGCGCGCGGAGACCTGGCAGCACGAGGACGTCATGCTCGGCGGCTCCGACGCCGGCGCCCACCTGGACCGCATGTGCGGAGCCCCGTACACGACCCGTTTCCTCGGGGACTGCCTGCGCGGCCGCAAGCTGGTGCCGCTGGAGCAGGCGGTACGGATGCTCACCGACGACCCGGCCCAGCTGTTCGGGCTGCGCGAGCGCGGCCGGATCACCGAGGGCTTCCACGCGGACCTGGTGCTCTTCGACCCGGAGCGGATCGAGGCGGGACCGGCCACGCTGGTGCACGACCTGCCCGGGGACAGCCCGCGGCTGGACGCGCGGGCGATCGGCATGGTGTCCGTACGCGTCAACGGCGTGGAGACCATCCGCGACGACGAGGTCACGGGGGCGATCCCGGGGATCGTGCTCCGTTCGGGCCGGGACACGAGGACGGTGAGCACCAGGTGAGCAGCGCTACGGACAACCCGCAGAAGCTCTACATAGGCGGCGAGTGGGTCGAGCCGGCCGGCGGGCACTACGAGGTGGTCAACCCGGCCGACGAATCCGTCGTCGGCCTGGCCCCCGAGGCCTCGCGCGGCCAGGTCGAGGACGCGGCGCGCGCCGCGGCCGCGGCCTTCGAGGGCTGGTCCCGGACGAAGCCGGAGGAGCGGGCGGCGATCCTGGACCGGGCCGCGGACATCATCCAGCGCGAGTACGAGCCCTGGGCGGCCCTCGCCCAGGCCGAGACGGGCGCCCCCACCGGGATCGCGCGCGGCATGCAGGTCGGGGTGGGCGTGGCCCGCTTCCGCCGGTACGCGAAGGGGGCGCTGGAACCGGTCGAGCGCGGGCTGCCGCCGCAGGTCACCGAAGCGGGCCCGATGGGTGCGGCGAGCATCCTCGGTGCGCTGGAGGTGCGCCAGCCGGTCGGGGTCGTCACCTGCATCACCTCGTACAACAACCCGTGGGCCAATCCGGCGGGCAAGGTGGCCCCGGCGCTGGCCATGGGCAACACGGTGGTCGTCAAGCCGGCCCCGCAGGACCCGCTGTCGGTGTTCCGGATGGCGGAGGCGCTGCACGAGGCCGGGGTTCCGGCCGGCGTGGTGAACGTGGTGTCCGGCACCTCGGTGGAGGTCGGCGAGGCGGCCGTGGACTCCCCGGACGTGGACATGGTGTCCTTCACCGGCTCCACGGGCGTCGGGCAGCGCATCGCCGAGGTCTGCGGCCGTACGATGAAGCGGCAGCTGATGGAGCTGGGCGGCAAGGGCGCGGCGATCGTCCTGGCGGACGCGGACCTGGACGCGGCGGTGATGGGGATCGGCACCACCTTCTCCTTCTACTCCGGGCAGATCTGCACGGCTCCGACCCGGGTGATCGTCCACCGGTCGGTGTACGAGCAACTGGTGGAGAAGCTGCAGGGCTACCTGGCCTTCATGAAGGTCGGCGACCCGTCGGTGCGCGGCACCGTGGTGGGTCCGGTCATCTCGGCGGCGCACCGGGACCGCGTGGAGTCGTACATCGAGCTGGGCAAGAAGGAGGGGGCCCGGATCGCCTTCGGCGGCGAGCGCCCGGTGGTGGGTGAAGGTGCTGGTTCTGGCAAGGGCTTCTACGTGGCCCCGACCCTGCTCGTCGACTGCACCAACGACATGCGCGTGGTCCGCGAGGAGATCTTCGGGCCGGTGGTGGTCGTCGTCCCCTTCGACGGAGCCGCCGGAGACGACGACGAGGCGGTGGCGCTGGCCAACGACAGCGACTTCGGCCTGATCAGCTACGTGTGGTCCGCGGACGCGGCGCGCGCCTTCCGGGTGGCGCGGCGGCTGCGGGCGGGCGGGGTCGGCGTGAACACCATCGGGCGGAACATGGAGGCGCCGTTCGGCGGCTTCAAGCGCTCGGGGGTCGGCCGGGACGTGGGCTCGTACGCGCTGCACGCTTACAGCGAGATGCAGTCGATCGTCTGGGCTTGACCAAATATTGACCCGGAAAGTTTGAAACCGGTCAAAACGGACAGTGCTGCGGTTTCCGCATGGCGAAATAAAAGGTCCAGGCCTGCCGAAACGATGATCGGCAGGCCTGTGAACCTTCCATTACATCCTCGTGAAGACTTTCGATCTCGAGATTCGAAGGGCTTTGGGCGTGTGGCGAACTGGACTTAAGTCCTCCAGATGTGGAAAACGCAGCGTCTAACGTCCTGACGTATGACACAGCTGGACGTCCGGCCCCAGGCCGGAGACTCGGTAAGCGGAGCCACCCCCCGGGGTGGCTCCGATGGTGACGTGCGCGGCAAGGGCCTCGGCAAGGGCTCCGTCGGCCTCGTGGGAAGCGCCGTCATCGGCATCTCCACCGTCGCCCCCGTCTACTGCCTGACCTCGACCCTCGGCTCCACCGCCGGTGAGGTCGGCGTCCAGATGCCGGCCGTCTTCCTGGCCGGCTTCCTGCCGATGCTGCTGGTCGCCTTCGCGTACCGCGAGCTCAACAAGGCCATGCCGGACTGCGGCACCTCCTTCACCTGGACCGTGAAGGCCTTCGGCCCGCGGATCGGCTGGATGTGCGGCTGGGGCCTGGTGATCGCCACGATCATCGTGCTCTCCAACCTGGCCGGCGTCGCCACCTCCTACTTCTGGCTGCTGGCCGGCGAGATCACGAGCAACGCGTCGATCGCCGCCCTGGACGACAACAAGCTCGTCCACATCGCCACCTGCCTCACCCTGATCGCCGTCGCGACCGCCATCAGCTACCGCGGCATGACCGCCACCAAGGGCGTCCAGTACGCGCTGGTCGGCCTCCAGCTCGCGGTCCTCGCCATCTTCGTGGCGATGGCCTTCCAGAAGGCCTCCGCGGGCACCTTCGACACCGGCCTGGACTTCTCCTGGCAGTGGATGAACCCCTTCGCGGTCGAGTCCATGGCGGCCTTCACCGCCGGACTCTCGCTCTCGATCTTCATGTATTGGGGCTGGGACGCCTGCCTGGCCACCAACGAGGAGACCACCGGCTCCGCGAAGACCCCGGGCCGCGCCTCGCTCATCGCGATGGTCGTCCTGGTCGGCTCGTACCTGGCCACCGGCATCGCCGCCCAGATGGCCGTCGGCTCCGGCACCGAAGGCCTCGGCCTCGGCAACCCGGAGACCTCCGACAACGTCTTCGCCGCCCTCGCCGGCCCGGTGATGGGTCCCTGGGTGCTCGGCGTCCTGCTCTTCGTCGCCGTCCTGGCTTCCGCGACGGCCTCCCTGCAGACCACCTTCATCCCGGTGGCCCGCACGGTCCTGGCCATGTCCACGTACGAGGCGCTGCCGCCCTCCTACGCCAAGGTCCACCCGAAGTTCAAGACCCCCGGCCGCGCCACCGTCATGGCGGGCGTCGCGACCGGCGTCTTCTACACCGTGATGACCCTGATCAGCGAGAACGTCCTGACCGACACGATCTTCGCGCTCGGCCTGATGATCTGCTTCTACTACTCGCTGACGGCCTTCGCCTGCGCCTGGTACTTCCGCGGCGACCTGCGCAAGTCCACCCGCGACCTGTTCTTCAAGGGCGTCTTCCCGGTCCTGGGCGGCCTGCTCCTGGCGGCCGTCTTCTTCAAGACCCTGATCGACATGTGGAACCCGTCGTACGGCTCCGGCTCCACGGTCCTCGGCGTCGGCAGCGTCTTCATCATCGGCGTCGGCCTGCTGGCCCTCGGCCTGGTCGTCATGTTCGTCACCGAACGCCGCAGCCCCGCCTTCTTCCGCGGCGAGGTCCTGACGAAGTCCACCCCGTCCCTGGTGGTCCAGGACTGACCCCGGGGCCCCTGGCCCCCCTCCCGCCGTGTCATGCACGCCCGCGGGGCCTCGCGGAGGGCTCAGCCGGTGTTGCGCAGGCCCGCGGCGACGCCGTTGACCGTGAGCAGCAGGGCGCGGGCG